>JBIIRN010000070.1:0-8601 GCA_044341525.1 Sediminibacterium sp.
CCCACATCCATTCCGCACCCACCGTTAAGAAATGTTTACCCAACATGCGCTGGGATTGTTTTCTCAATATGACGATGGTTTGTTTCGTCTGATTGTGCTGACTGTTGATGTCTGTTCCTAAAAAAGCTGCTCCATCATTATCTAAAATTTTTACGCTTGGGAAGGGATTACTGATGGCTTTTCTTCTGTCATCTGATTGGGTGAGTTGCAGCAGCCATTGTCCGGCAGTATTTTTTTTTCCGGTTCTTTTATACTCCAGGGATAAGTGATAGCTGAGGGATTGAAAGCGATAGCCATTATTGGCAAAATGAATCTCATCATAAGCTCCAATAACCGGTTTACTCATCATTGATTGCAGGTATCTCCCTATAAAAACCATTTGTTCATGGTTTGAAATATTACCATCCAGCCTTAGTAATAATTTTTGTCCCTCTACAATTTCCTGTGCCTCCTGAAAACTTCCCGGATCATACCCGTATTCTGAGATCAACTGATTTCTGATAATCGGCAGCCAATTTTTTCTGATGAGATTGCCGGGATATTGTGAAACATCTTTGAAGTAAGGAATTTGTCTTCTCTGTTCCTCAGCATGAAAGAAATAAAAAAGCCGGTTTTTTTTCAACGTACCCTGCGTACTGATTCCGGAAGTGCTTGCCTGCAATGATTCGGGATGCCAGCCGGCCTCTCTTTCTTGCTCGAGAGTACCCGCCAGCTTGGGATGCTGAAAAAAATGATAGGCAGATGTGGAACCTTGATTACTCCCTCGCTTGGTAATTGTATGAATGGCTGCTCCGGTAAAATGACCTTGCATCGCATCCATAGGCGTCGTTACCAGCTTACTGGTTTCAATGGCTTCAAGTGATACCGGTGAGATACCTGTCTGACCACCATAGCTTCCCGATGCGGAAATTCCGAACAAATCATGACTCACCACGCCATCCGTATAGAGTGCATTGTATCGATAATTTTGTCCGGCTACTGAGATGCTTCCATCACCATTGCCATCCGTCTTGACTTCCGGCAATACACGAAATAAATCCTGTAAACTTTTTGAGCCGGAAGCCCATCGTTGTAGTTCTTCCCCCTTGATTACAAATCCCAATTGACCTTCTGTTCCTGTATCACTTATTCTTTTGGCATACACAACTACTTCCTTTGTCAACTGTGTGGTTTCTTTTAAATTTATTTCTGCGTGGGTTACTTCTCCCAGATCAATCCTGAATAATTCATTCAATATTCCTTTGCCCTGAATATGATTGGCTTCCAGCTTATATCCGTTTCCGGGATGTAAACCTGAAAAGAAAAAAAGCCCCAGCCGGTTAGATATAGTCCTGTATCGGGTGCCTGTCGGAAGATGAGTCAATATGACCGTAGCACCCGGAGCTATGGCTCCGTCTTCCCAGTAAACCTTGCCGCTCAACTCTCCACTGGTGGGTTGAGCTTTTAGGCAGCTTGGTGTAAAAAGGAATACGAGCATTAGCCAACGTAAGTTCATTCCCAAAAGAAAAAAAAAGGGCGCCTTTTCAATCGGGTATTTATGACCTGGAATCTCCGTTTTTTAACGGGGTTATCTCTCCGTTACTTCCCTTTATTAATCCTTCATTTTCATTTTTCAGGTGTAACTTTGCCCTCTAATTGAAAAATATGTTACATAGTATAGAATCTGCCATCGAAGATATCCGGCTCGGAAAGCCGGTCATCGTGGTAGATGATGAGGACAGAGAAAATGAGGGAGACTTTATTGTTGCTGCGGAATTTGCTACTCCGGAGATTATCAATTTTATGGTGAAAGAGGGGAGGGGACTAATCTGTGTGGCATTGACAGAAGAGCGTTGTGCAGCTTTGCAGCTTTCCCCCATGGTGAGTTCAAATACATCCTTACACGAGACTGCATTTACTGTATCGGTTGATCTCATCAGCGCAGACACTTCGACCGGTATCTCTGCACATGATCGTTCCAAAACAGTGATGGCATTGGTTGATCCGTCCACCCGACCTGAGCAGTTGGGCCGGCCGGGACATATTTTTCCCTTGCGGGCAGTAGCCGGGGGTGTGCTTAAAAGAGCAGGGCATACCGAGGCAACAGTTGATCTGGCTCGATTGGCCGGACTACAGCCGGGAGGTGCCTTAGTAGAAGTGATGAATGAAGATGGCAGTATGGCACGCTTGCCTCAATTACTGGAAATCGGCGCCCGACTGGATATTAAGGTAATCTCTATCAAAGACCTCATTGATTTTCGTTTACGTACTGATTCACTGATCGAGGAACTGGTGCGGGTGGATATGCCAACTCAATTCGGACATTTTACCCTCGTTGCTTTTCGGGAATCCTTAACGGGTGGCGAACACCTGGCGCTGACAAAAGGATCCTGGGAGAAAGATGAACCGGTATTGACCCGCGTTCACAGCAGTTGTTTTACCGGCGATATCCTTTCCAGTCTTCGTTGTGATTGTGGAGAACAATTACACAATGCCATGCAGATGATTGAAAAGGAAGGGAAGGGAGTGCTGGTATATATGAATCAGGAAGGGAGGGGAATCGGATTGATTAATAAACTGAAGGCCTATCAGTTGCAGGAAGAAGGGTTAGATACGGTGGAAGCCAATCTCCGGCTGGGCTTTGGAATGGATGAAAGAAATTATGGGGTAGGGGCACAAATCCTGCGTCACCTGGGTGTGACCCGACTAAAATTACTCAGTAACAATCCTCGTAAAAGGGCAGGATTAAAGGGCTATGGAATAGAAGTAATTGATGTTTTACCAATAGAAACAACCCCTAACAGTTATAACCTTCGCTATCTTCAAACCAAACGGGATAAGTTAGGACACGACATTTTGAACAACCAGTAAGTGCGGGTTAGCAGGTAGTTAACCTTGTTTATCTTCTCTTTCCTTTTCTTTTTCGTATGCCTTGATAATGGCTTTAACCAGGCGGTGTCTCACCACATCTTCCTCTGTCAGATCAATGTGTGCAATCCCTTCTATTGATTTAAGTATACGGGTTGACTTTTCCAGTCCGCTTCGCATATTTCTAGGCAAATCTACCTGAGTGGGGTCACCTGTAATAATGGCTTTGGCATTGGCTCCAATTCTGGTTAAAAACATTTTTAACTGCAGGTCATTGGTATTTTGTGCTTCATCCAGAATAATAAATGCATTATCGAGTGTTCGCCCTCTCATATAAGCCAGGGGAGCTATTTCAATGGTTCGGGTACTCATGTAATATCCCAGTTTATCAGCAGGAATCATATCATCCAGGGCATCATAGAGGGGCCGCAGATAGGGATCAATTTTTTCCTTCAAATCGCCGGGAAGAAAACCCAAACTCTCTCCTGCTTCTACAGCCGGTCGGGTGAGGATAATTTTCTTAACCAGTTTATTCTTCAGTGCCCGAACGGCCAGTGCCACAGCGGTATAGGTCTTACCGGTTCCTGCCGGTCCGATGGCAAATACGATATCATTCCGGTCAACCGCCTGCACCATTTTCTTTTGATTTTGGGTTCGGGCACGAACGGTTTTGCCATTCGGACCAAACACAAGGATATCGTTGGGATGGTGCTCAACGAAGTTGTCTACCGTTTCGCTGTCATCCCCTCCGATGATCTGCTCAAAATAATTTTCGCTCAGGTGTCCGTTCCTTTGCAGGTATTGCACCACGAGGTCGATCTTTTCGCGAGCCGATTCAATCTGCTCCGGAGCACCACTGATCTTGAGTTGTGTGCCTCGGGATAAAATTTTAAGAAGAGGGAACTTTTTTCGAAGGATGTCCAGCTTGCCGTTATTGACGCCGAAGAATTCAATCGGATTTACTGAGTCGAGGTTGATGATGGTATCTGTCAAGATGTTTTTCTTTTGGATGGATAATGAGATAAGAATGAATTAACCTTGTCTCTCAAATTTAATTCCTTCCTCTATTATTTTCCTAATTATTGTTATGCACAGATGTGGAAATAATAGATAGCGGATTTACTCAAAAGGAAGTGGATGCTTTTTTCTTTTACCCCATCTTTTTAAGTGCAGCGATGGTTGCCATGGGATCTGCTGAACGGAAGACAGTATTACCTGCCACTAATACATCAGCGCCGGCTTGTAAAATGGCAGATGCATTATCTAAGGTAACTCCACCATCAATTTCTATCAATGCTGATGAACCGGTCTCTTTTCTGAGTTGAACGAGCTCTTTGATTTTTTGTAAGGTACCCGGAATAAATTGTTGTCCCCCGAATCCGGGATTCACACTCATCAGGCAGATTAAATCTGCATCGGGCAGTATATCCCGCAGAAAGGAAACAGGTGTATGGGGATTAACAGCAACGCCAGCCTTCATTCCCAGCGATTTGATTTGCTGTATATTTCTGTGCAGGTGAATGCAGGCTTCAAAATGAACAGTCAGTACATCTGCCCCCGCTTTATGGAAAGCCTCGGTAAGCAGTTCGGGTCGCTGAATCATCAGGTGAACGTCGCATACTTTGGAAGTTGCTTTTCTGATTTGTTCAATCACCGGAATACCAAAACTTATGTTGGGAACAAAGGTTCCATCCATTACGTCCAAGTGATACCAATCTGCTTCACTGTTGTTCAGCATATCACAATCTCGCTGTAGCTGAAGAAAATTCGCACTTAAAAGAGAGGGAGCAATCAATGCCATGTTGCAAAATTACTCAAATTTTCGGTGTGGTCAGTTGTCGTTCTTTTCGCCTACCCATACCGGTAGGGGAAGTGCCGGATCCAGTCGTTTTGCCTGCTGGTAGTGCGGTCGGGCATTGACGGAGTCTTTCAGTCGCTCCTCGCATTTAGCCAGCCAGTAATAGCCATCGGGATAAGTACCCTTTAGTTGAATGACCACGGTAAATATTTTTTTGGCAGCCAGGATATTGCCGGCGTCCCAGAAAAGAAACCCTTTTTCCATGTAAGCCTCGAGGTATTGATAGTTGTATCGGATACAGGCATCAAAAGCCTGTTGGGCCTGTTCACTCAACCCTTTTCTTGCAAAATAAACCCCCCTGATAAAGGCTGCATGTGAAAGTATCGTTCTGTCGCTCCATTCATCCGAAATACTATTTACAATCAGCAGGGCAGTGTCGTTTTTTCTCTCTGCCAATAAATTGGCAGCGCGAAGTAAAACATCCGGGGAACGATAAATTCTAAGGGCATATTTATAGGACTGTAAAGCAACTGAAGTATCTCCCGATTTTTCTGCTAATTCCCCTTTTTTTGTCCAGTAAAAGGAATTGAGACTATCTTTTTTTATTAGCTTATTTAATTCTGCAAGGGCTTCCTTCCAGGCACCCAGACTATCCATCACATCTATGACATTTTCCTGTAAGGACAGGCTATCGGGATATTGCCGGAGGAGATCAATTTGCTGCTTCACTTCAGGAGAGATATTTGCTGAAACAACAGTTTCTTTTTTATCCTTTCTCTCCTCTGTTCCGCAGGAAAAAAGCACTATCACCCCCATCATGATAAAAATTCTCTTCATACGACAAAAATAACAGGTTCAAAAGTTATGACAGTAATTTGACCAAAAACCTTTTCTTCTCAATTAACTTTGCGGCCCTAAAATAGATTTAACATGACTTTGCGATCTTTTTCCTTTCTTTCGGTAGTTGCACTGTTTTCCGTTGGCACTTCCTCATTCGTTGCCACTCCGATTCCGGCCAATACTGACACATTGATATTTGAGGGGGAAAAGCATTTTAAAAATATCCGTCAGCTGACCTTCGGCGGAGATAATGCAGAGGCTTATTGGAGCTATGATGGCTCACACATTACTTTTCAGCGGTCTCATCCCAAAGAAGGCGTGAATTGTGACCAGATTTTCATGGGAAAAGTTCCCGCTGCAGGTGAGAAATTCGAATTCAAACTTCTTAGCTCCGGGAAGGGAAGAACCACCTGTTCTTACTTTATGCCCGATGGCAAGCATATTCTATATGCTTCTACCCACCTGGGTGGTGATGAGTGCCCACCGGTACCCGATCGGGCTCAATACGGCAACCGTTATATCTGGCCTCTGTATAGTAGTTATGATATTTTCATCGCCGATTTAAGCGGTAAAATTGTAAAGCAGCTGACCAATGCCAAGGGATATGATGCAGAAGCAACTTTGTCACCGGATGGGAAAAAGATGATTTACTGCAGTGACAAAGATGGTGACCTGGATCTGTATGTTATGAATCTGAAAACCGGAAAAGAAATCAAGGTAACCCATGACCTGGGATACGACGGGGGTGCCTGGTTTAGTCCCGACGGGAAGAAAATTGTATGGAGAGCGAGTCGCCCCTCCACCCCGGAGGCCATTGCCGAGTACAAGGCCCTGCTGGCCGATGGTATGGTAGCCCCCAATAATATGGAGGTTTTTATTGCGGATGCGGATGGGAAAAATGCCCGACAAATTACCCGATTGGGGCAGGCCAACTGGGCACCGAATTTTACCCCCGATGGAAAACACATCATTTTTTGCTCTAACCATGAATACAAGCGGGGCTTCCCTTTCAATATGTACCTCATGGATCTCGATGGCAACGGATTGACTAAGATCAGCCGCGATAAAGGATTTGATGCATTCCCCATGTTTAGTCCCGACGGCAAAAAAATTCTTTTCTCCTCCAACCGTAACAACGGGGGTACCAGGGATACCAATCTTTTCATGGCAGATTGGGTTGATTAATACACAATAGATTGTATTTGTCTTGATTTCTGTAACTTTCCAAAAAGAAACATATGCAAATCGGTTTATTACATCTTCATAATCTACTTCGCTGGGTAATACTCTTATTACTTTTATTCTCCCTGGTAAAAGCATTTCGTGCCAAAGCTCAGCCGGATTCATTTCCTGCAGGTAAACAACCCATTTGGTTATTTACCCTCATTGCATCACATCTTACCTTACTCCTGGGTCTTTATCAATGGGGTTGGGGGCGATTCGGATTTTTTACTACCAGTTTACCTGAGGGTACCAGTGTTATGAAAAACGCATTTTATCGCTTTTATTGGGTGGAGCATCCGGTAGGTATGATACTGGCCATTCTTTTTGTGACCCTGGCATATCGTTATGGAAAGCAGGCAGCTTATTCGAAAACATTTACGTATTTTCTAATAGCGCTGATACTGATTTTGTTAAGTATTCCCTGGCCTTTCAGGGCTGAGGAAATTGCCAGGCCCTTGTTTCCCGGAGGTCATTGAGAGCGATCCCCTTTTTCCTAATTCAATCACTTCACAGTCCCTGATTTCTTTTCCATTGATGGAGAAGCGAACGATTGTTCTTACCTGATGCCAACCCTGCCGGCCGGCAGCACCCGGATTCATGTGCAGGTGTTGCCATTTTTTATCGTAGATGATTTTCAGAATATGGGAATGTCCGGTAATAAATAGTTGGGGCCGGTACTGTTGTATCAGGGTTTTGGCTGCTGTATTATATCTGCCGGGATAGCCGGCAATGTGAAGCATAGCGACCCTTACCTCTTCACAGGTGAAACAAAGTTCCTCAGGAATTCTGGAACGAATCGTTGTATCATCAATATTGCCGTACACTGCTTTTAGCGGCTTAAAGGAAGACAGTTCATCGATCATCGATGATCGCCCCCAATCACCGGCATGCCAGATTTCGTCGACTGTTTCCAAATGTCGATAAATGGCTTCATCAAGCCAGCCATGTGTATCTGAAAGTAAGCCGATTCGTGTCACCCCCTAAATTACTTTGTTTTAGGAGGAAAGATTTAACTTACTGTCAAATTATTTCATGTACCGATCATTCAGGGGCTTTTTCCTTGCATTTATATTATTGGCTGCTTGTTCAGGATCGAATCAGCTGGATAGACTACCTGAATATTCCGGCCCAACAGAAAGAATTTCCGGTACTGTTTTTTTTGCTCGTGCGAATCTAATGCCACTGGCTTCCCGAGATTCTCTCGCAACACAAGAAATCCTTCAGGGAAATTTTCCCCGCAGGATGAATCGTTGGATTACTATACACACTTCTATTCTTGGAGCTGACCAACAACCTATCCGGGCGTCTTATCGGGTGACTTCCGATTACCTTAGTCTGGGTACGGAAGAGGATTGGTGCAGGGTTCCCCTTACACCCATGGCAGCACAACGCATTGCAGATGCCTGGGGCTGTTTTCTACCTACCCGTAAAATTGTCAATGATATCTATCAGTCAGCCCGGGTAAGATTAGAACCTGTTCCGATGTATGCCTTCCGGGATTCCCCCGTAACCATGTTCCAGCATCATTTGATCATTGAAGGACAAAGAAAGGGGAAGGAGGGATTGATTGCCGGGATAAAAAAAGATGTGGTCCTCTCTCCGATTGTTCCAGCCCACGCCAAGCCCAATCGGGAAGCCATTTATGGCTGGCATCGCCTGAATGGGAAAGCCATCCAGCCCCTGTATGCCGGACATGTTAACTGGTACGTGGATTATAGTCATGGCATCCGGCTTGTCAGCCAAACAATAAAGGTAAATGGGAAAAAGATGAATTACCGGGATGTCTTAAAGGATAGTGTACTGCGTTCTCTTCTCAGCGATGAATCTGCCGAGCCCATGCTTCGGTATGATACCTCAGCACCCATACCGCGTTATTAATATTTCCCGGTGGT
>JBIIRN010000163.1:0-4786 GCA_044341525.1 Sediminibacterium sp.
AGTCCGATCGCCCTCGCTGATATCTTATATTCTCCTACCTGTCCGACCTTGTCCCAATCAGGTTCACTGATTCCCCTTAGCATGTCTGCAGTTGCTTTTCTGGAACTTACCCATTCGGTCAGGGTTTGATCCCAGGAAACGGGAAGTGAATCGGATTTCTCTGCATAACCATTTTCATCAAAGGGAGGAAGGATTTGTTGTTCTTCCCGTATTATGCTAAGCAGGCGATAACAAAAGATTCTTTCAGTGTCGATAAGATGTCGGATAACTTGCTGGATTCTCCATTTGCCGGGGGCATAACGGTGATCGGCTTTGCTTGCAGGTATACCGGTATAAAACTGTATGAGTAATTTTCCGTTTTGTTCTTCTGATGCAGTAGGGGAATTGCTTCCAGCCAGCAGAATATAGTTAGAGGCAAATGACGGATAAATCAAACCTGAGGAGTGGTCAGTCATTATTTTTTAGTAGAAGGTTTATTGTTCAGCTTTGATTCGTTGAGTGCATCAGCAGCCTGAATGGCTTGATAAGCATTGACAATACCGGCTGTTTTGCAGAGGGAACTCCATTCAATCGTACCACTGCTTCTTTCCGAGCCCGGCAGACAGGTGCTGCTTCCTTTCAGGGAAGTTACTGACTGGTTCAATATGGAAATGATTTCGGGTGCAGTGAGAGTTGGATAATAGCTGCGAATCAGTGCTGCTGTGCCGGACACGATGGGACTTGAAAAGCTCGTTCCATCATTTCTACCATAAATATTACCGGGCTGAGTTGAATATATTTTTACTCCGGGAGCAAAGAGATCAACCACCTGGCTACTGTAATTGGAAAAGGAAGCTGCCAGGCAGGGACCGAAAATTCGGTCACTGCTGGCTCCTACGGTAATGAAATTATTGGCTTTGCGATTTAATTTCTGGAGACTGGCGTTGGGGAATTTTATTTTTTCATCCAAGGATACGCCTTCATTTCCGGCAGAGTGAACCAAAAGTACATCATGGGCTTCTGCATATAGTACAGCGCTATCTACCCAATTTTTTTCAGGCGAGAAAGATTTGCCAAAACTCATGTTGATGATCTTTGCTCCATTGTTTACGGCATAACGAATGGCTAGTGCAATATCTTTATCGTATTCATCTCCGTCGGGTACTACACGTAAAATCATGAGTTGAACCTGATCGGCAATACCATCCATTCCAATGCCATTGTTTCTGGTAGCCCCGATCAGACCTGCGACATGGGTACCATGCAAAGCACCTTCCGGATCGGCCGTTACGTCATTGTTGCCATAGAGTGTATCCAGCGGGTTATTGTACTCGTCTTGGATGATGGTAGATCTTCCATCATTGGGAGGGGTTGTTTTTTCTGCCGAATCTGCCCGCAATTTTTCCACCTCCTTATTGAGTTCAAATAACAGCTGCCGGTTGGTTGCATCATTATCTGCTTCTATTAGGCGCAAAAAAGTAAGTAACCCAAGTTTGGCATCTTTAACAGATGGATGGGTGGGAACAAATTTCTCAATGTCATCAATTGTATATACTTCCTTCTTCATTTCCCGGCGAAGCAGGTCATCATACTTTTTTAGTGTTCTCTGTGTCAGGGAAAAGAAACGTAACTGGTCTTCGTCATCCGGTCCTCCTTTTATTTCTGCCGCCGACTTTTTCCACCAGAAGTACTGATATTTTTCGTAGGAAGAAAATTGCAGGGTATCAAGGTTGACATTGTCGAATTGACTCTTGTACCGGTGATAGACCCTTGCTTTTTCGCTGGAGGCTTTCAGCATGTTTTTACCATCTTTTCCTCCGAGAAAATTCCAGCCATAGACGTCATCCACATAGCCATTTTTATCATCATCTTTACCATTGCCCGGTATTTCGCGGGGGTTCCGCCAAAGATTTTTTTTCAGGTCTTCATGGGTGGTATCTACACCTGAATCGAGGATTGCCACAATTACCGGGCTTGCCTTTTTTTGTTTTTTCTGGAGGAAATCATAGGCACGATCTAGGGCAATTCCATATACGGAATCAGTAGCAGGATCTTTCAGGTGCCAGGCATTGTAAGACTGTTGCTGTGCCCGAAGCGAGGTGATCGCGAAAACCAGAAATCCCAGTAAAGATATTTTTTTGAAATGCATGCAAAAACGTTCGATAACAAAAGTGATGAATACGTTCCTACTTGCCACACCTGAAGGCAGAATTTAAGAAAACCTTATCAAGTGACTTTTTGGGAATCAAGGCATCACTCATCTCCCAGGGAAAATTGAATTCCCTGTGCCAGCGGTAATTGGCTACCCCAATTTATTGTATTGGTTTGCCGGCGCATATAGGCTTTCCAGGAATCACTGCCACTTTCCCTGCCTCCGCCGGTTTCTTTTTCCCCTCCGAATGCTCCTCCAATTTCGGCTCCACTGGTACCAATATTTACGTTGGCAATTCCACAATCACTGCCATTTACTCCCAAGAAGGTTTCTGCTTCCCGAAGATGTAAGGTGATGATGGCCGAAGACAATCCCTGGGGAACGGAATTTTGGATGGCAATTGCCTCCTCCAGTTCCTTGTATTTCATGATATATAAGATGGGGGCAAAGGTTTCATGTTGAACGATTGGCATATCCGGTGTTACCTCAGCTACGCAGGGCTGAACATAGCAGCCGCTATCATAGCCGGCTCCTTCTAATACTTTTCCTTCCACTATGAAATGGCCACCTGCTGCCTTGCATTGTTCAATGGCTGAAAGGTATTGGTCTACTGCCTGGCGATCAATCAATGGTCCAACATGGTTAGTTGCATCCAGCGGATCACCTATTTTAATTTGCCGGTAGGCGCTGATTAATTGATTTTTAAATTGATCGTAAACTGATTCATGAATGATCAGTCTGCGGGTACTGGTACAACGTTGACCGGCAGTACCTACGGCCCCAAAGACACAACCGATCAGGGCCATAGAAAGATCTGCATGCTGAGATATAATTACTGCATTATTCCCACCCAGCTCCAGGATGGTTTTTCCTAAACGACCCGCCACGGCTGCCGCCAGTTCTTTACCCATCCGGGTAGATCCCGTTGCAGAAACCAGGGGAATCCTTGCATCATGGCTGATGCGCTCTCCCACTTCACGTCCACCCTGTACCAGGCAATTCACGCCCTCGGGTACCCCATTTTTCTCAAATACTTCCGCTACAATTTTTTGAACCGCTACTGAACAAAGGGGTGTTTTTTCACTGGGCTTCCAAATGGTAACATTACCGCAAACCCATGCCAGTGCAGAGTTCCAGGACCATACCGCTACGGGAAAATTAAAAGCTGAAATGATTCCAACAATGCCGAGTGGGTGCCACTGCTCATACATCCGGTGAGTGGGCCTTTCACTTTGCATGGTTAATCCATATAACTGTCTCGATAAACCAACCGCAAAATCACAGATATCAATCATCTCCTGTACTTCTCCCCAGCCCTCCTGCAAGCTTTTACCCATTTCATAACTCACGAGTCGCCCGAGATGGTCTTTCTTTTCTCTCAGGGCATTGCCGATTTGACGAACAATTTCTCCCCGACGGGGCGCCGGCCAGTTTCTCCATTGCAGAAAGGCCTTCTCAGCCTGTTGAACAATTGCTTCATAGGTTTTTTCATCGGCCTCTGTTACAGCCCCAATCGTTTTTCCATCTACCGGAGAGGAGCTAACGAGTTGACGGCCCATGCTTGAGATCCAGTCAGAACCTGTTGAGTTTCCAGATTGAACCTGATCAATCCCTAAATCGCGGAGAAATTGCATAAAACGTATTTGCTGCAAAGTTGCGTAAAAAACGAATGTAAAATCGGGTATTATGGAGGAAGGGCAGTTGTCAGATTATTTTGCAAGCAGCAGCAACTGATCATAAACATGCGAATAACTGCTACCAATAGGGATTTCTTTTCCCCTAACCCATAATTTGGTTTTGCTGAATTTATCAACTTTAGCAACCGGAACAATGAATGAGCGATGTACCCGAATGAAATCACGCGTGGGCAGTTTCTCTGCAATATTTTTTAATGTCATCAGTGTAAGGACCGGATTCGGGGGGATGTAAATTTTGATGTAGTCATCCAGGGCTTCTATGAGGTCTATGTCTTTGAGGTTGATCTTCATGATCTCATAATTCACTTTTACAAAAATCGAATTCATTTGTAATTCTTGTGAACTGAGGAATTCAATGTATTCTTTTGCCTTATAACAGGCTTTCAGGAATCGATCATATTCAAACGGCTTCAGCAAATAATCCACTGCATCTGCATTGAAGCCTTCCACGGCATAATCTTTATAGGCAGTAGTAAAGATGACCGGCGGTTTTCGGGAAAGATTTTTATAAAATTGGATACCGGTAATATCCGGCATTTGAATATCGAGAAAGAGTAAATCTACCTGGTTTTGAGCTAAATAGGTACTCGCTTCATCTGTATTGGTAAAAGTTTTATCCAGTCGTAAAAAAGTAATTCGCTGACAATATTCTGAAATCAGTTGCAGTGCAAGGGGCTCATCATCAATGGCAATACAGTGTATCATGCCGGAAAAATTTCAAGGTGAACATAATAATGCTGATCGCGGGCTTCACATTTGAGTTGGTGTTGTTGGGGGTAAAGTAATTCCAGGCGTCTCTTTACATTGTTGATGCCAATGCCCGTTTTTTCTGTTTCAAGAGCGGTACTGGTAACTATATAATTCTCGGCCTGAAAAGATATACCATTCTTACCCGATTGCAACAAGATATTGATATGTGAGGGTTCTTTGGTACTCACTCCATATTTAAATGCATTTT
>JBIIRN010000212.1:0-3855 GCA_044341525.1 Sediminibacterium sp.
CGTCAACCGACAAAGTCCGAACGGCGAGCCGCCGGGTGGCTGGATACCCGAACAAAAAGTCAGCATCAAAGAGGCGCTGACTGCCTATACAATGGGCGGATCCTATAGCAATTACGAAGAAAATAGCAAGGGCAAGCTGCAACCCGGATATTTTGCTGACTTTGTGGTTTTATCACAAGACCTGTTTACCATTCAGCCCTCAGCCATTCATGGAACGCGGGTGCTGTTGACAGTGATGGATGGGAAGATTACGTATCGGCAGAAGGACTGGAAATAAGCCAGTACCTCAGGCGGGGATTATTCGCACGGTTAGGCGTAAGTTTTTTCTTTGTATCAAGAATGCTTTTGGCGGATGACCATTATCAAAATAATTGGATGATGATTAGGCTGCAGGTGGTCGGGTTTGTTACTTTCACTTATTATGTTCTTGTACAAACTGAAGGGAATCCTTTAATGCCTGATAAATGTCGACTGAAGTTTTATCCATTTCGATGATTAGCCATTCGCAATGACTTTGTGCAGCATTGATTATAGCGGGCATATCCAAGGTACCCCTGCCCACCGGTGTCATTGGATCAGGGTTATCTTGAGCTAGTGTATCCCGGTAAATTGCCGGGCCATCTTTGACGTGGAGCATTTTAACTCTGCTTCCCAATTGTCTGATGATAGCTGCCGGGTCATGCCCGGCAACTTTTACCCAGTATGTATCGAGTTCAAAGAATATAGATGGGTGAAGTTCCTGGTGAAGAATTTCATAGACAAAGGTACCCCCTACCTTATTCCTGTATTCCCACCAGTGATTATGGATGCCAAATTGAATTCCATTAGATACAGCTTGCCGGCCACATTCGTTATAAATGGCTACCAGTTCTTTCGTTCCCTCAAAGTCACTGTAACGCTTGTCCTCAGGCCATCCGTGCCATATTATTTTAGGGGAACCAAATGCAGTAGCAATATCCAGCAAACCACTGATGTTTTTGTCGGCAGGAAGGTCAACGTGACAGGAAGCTACAGTTAGATTAGCTGCCCTGATGTGTGCAGCAGCCACGCTTGTACTAATATGTTTTGGCCAAAACGCCGTTTCTACGTGGGTAAACCCCAATGCTGCGATTTCGCGGAGACTTCCTGCTATGTCTCTATCAATCTGATCCCGTATCGTATAAAGTTGTACCCCAATCTGCGGTAGTTTCGTTGACGCATTTGAAGAAAGACTTTCCAAAAAAGGGTTTGACAGAAGTGCTGCTCCGGAAAGCTGAGCCAACTGCTGAAGAAAGTGCTGACGAGAAATCATTATAAAACGATTTGAAAATTTGCTTACAAAAGACAGTATTAAATATGTCTTTTGGGCTTCTGCTCTAAGCTACTGATAAATAGTATTCAAACAACCAGAATTTTTCTTATTCAAAATATTTAACCCGTCCACTTATTTTTTTATATTTAACATACGACCAGGGAGAAAATAATTTGAGAATTCTATTACTTTATAACTAGACACATAATTAAATTTTTATGTTAACATTGCTGCAATTGGCACTCGATAAATCAGAGAACCTCTTATCGATTTTTGAAAAAGCAAAAAAATTTCTTGTTGGGGATAAGAAAAAAGCGGCTGAGGAATTGCAAAAAGTGGCAGAAGAAATGATGAAATTTTTAGTTATCACGCAAGAGGAAATTTCAAATTTTCAGGGGCTTGATTTTTCAACCGGACCAGGAAGTGCCCATGCCCGAAAGGTGTTCTATGATATTCAGAGCGGCATGATGGGGGTCAGAGTAGTTGCTGCCAGTGGTAGCTGTAATGAAATTAAGCAGATTTATCAATATTATTTAAGCACTTGGTTTAAAGATGTTTTCGGTGACCTAAGCAGTGAGTTTATGGAAGTAGAAAAAATTTTTACTGACTTGTTCTATTATGATACCAATATTATTGGCGCAACGAGTCAGCTAGAAGACTATCTTAAGAAAAAATCAATTCCGCTTCTTCAAATGCTTGATACGGGAGATCAAAACTTAATGCCGTTTTACCATGAAGCATCGAATGAGCTTCTGACTATCCGCAAAAAGTTAAGTGACTTGTTATCTCGATTTCTTGTATTGAAAAACGAATTCAAACTTTTAGCTTCCTGAATCTGATCTCCTTTACAAATGCTGTTATAAGATAAAGGACTTGGTTGTTTGTTACCCCTTAATTTTATTCTGCTAAGCATTGAATGCTATGCCGCTACCCAAGTCCTAACTTTTTAGTATAATATCAATTCTAGTTTGGTTGACCACTATACTTCTCGCCAGTTGGGCATTAGCAGGGAGCAATAATACATAAGAGAATTCAGCGAAGGACTGAACAAATGCTGCTTTACCACTTGACTTGCGAATGGGTGCAATTTTTTTCGCGAGGCCGGTTTCATAATCAAAACAGGCCTGAATCACTTCAAAGCTAAAAGTCTGTCGGGAAAGGGTCTGTTGCAGGGGATTTTCGAATTTCAATAGTAGTGGCTGTTTGAATTGATTTTTCTTCCGAAAAGAGAGGGACTGAAAAATTTCAATTACAGAGCTGGCGAGCTCACATTCAACAATTAGAGTCTTTTTACCGGTTGTCAGTTGAATGGTTACCTTTTTGGAAAAAGGAAAGGGCAGGTGTTGCAGGGTCGGTTGCATGGTGTGTTTTTTTAGTAGTTAAAAAATCACAGCAGGAAACGAGGAGGGAAATTCATTTTATTTGACAGAATGTCCACATCGCTTTGCCACCTTTGAGTTTTGTCTCTGGTTGGCACTCACTGAAGAGTTCCTGATGTTTGAGGAGTAAAGATATGAAAATCAATGATAGCTACTTCAGCTTTGTTCGGATTTTTGGGGGATGAAAAAAGGCGAGCCAAGAACCTTTTTATCTAAGTCATTGCTCGCCTTACAATAAAATCTGCAAAAGAAAATTACTTAGGCAATACCACCGTGTCTATCACGTGTACCGGGCCATTTTCTGCCTTCAGATCTGTCGCTACTACAGTAGCAACACTGCCATTCTCATCAGTAAGAATAACTTTTCCATCTTTCTATGAAGCAGCTAAGGAAATTTAGCTAACAACAAATACGGAGACAAAGGAAAGAATGGCGTTATCGAAATCATTACCAAAAAATAATACTTCCGATAGTTCTCGTTGTTTTCAGTTAAATAGAAGAGCGCCAAACGAGGCGCTCTTTTTTATGTATACTTCGCGGTCTTTGCAAAGAAGCCCTATTCGCTTCAATGAATACAATCGCTGCAATAACTACCCTTTTCGCATCAGCCGATCAACCGAATACTTTCCCGGACCGGCCAACAGCAAGCTAAGGTACATCAGCAGGTAAATATAAGCGGACTCTTTATCTCCAAAAGGATCACCACTGTGCACAATAAAGATGATCACCAACATACAGATGATAAGGGGAATCAACGCAACCCGTGTGAATAATCCGACTAAGACAAAAATGGTACAAAACAATTCAGCAAATACGGTGAGCCCTTTCGATGCTACCGGACCCACATGAAAAGGATCGGGCCAGTCAGCCACCCCATCGGAAAAATCAGTGAACTTGCCCCAGCCGTGAAGTATCATAAATGCGCATGCAATACGTACAAGCAGCAGAGCGAGATCAACTGACCAGGATTGAGAAGACAAAAGATTTCGGAAAGTGTTTTTGATGAAGGAAGAATTCGACATGCGTTAAATTTTTAATCAAATTACTGCCCGGCTAGAAAAAAGCAATAGCCGGCATTTGATTTTCATATAATTCAACATTCCTTTAACGATTCGCCCCCGGCAATCAGGTGTTGTGGGAAATAATAAAAAGAGAGCCATGACCGGTTGTATCCCAGTCATGGCT
>JBIIRN010000213.1:0-3838 GCA_044341525.1 Sediminibacterium sp.
AAATCAAACAGCGTAGCAGTAAACACTGCATTTTCCCGTTTCTTAAAGATCACATCCCAGTTCCCCTTGTACCGCAAAATTTTAGGAACGATCCATCCTTTGAACCGGGTCATTTCAACTTCCATGCTTACATCAAAATCATATACACCTGCCTTGTAACTCAAAGAGTAATTCCGACCCATCACTTCGAGACTCTTCATATCCATACGGGTAACCATCCGATCAACCACTACCCTATCATTTTTTAGGAATCCCAGATCATCTTTTGGGGTAATAGAGAAAACATAGACCAGCGTACCCTTCCATTCTTCTACATCCAGTCGGTAATCATACAATTCGTGTGCAGACTCATCATACAGATCAAGTTTATCCCCTATAAAAGGTATGCCGGGTATCTTTTTACCGGGATTAAAAAAAAGCATTTTTAGTTGTTCCTTGTGCTTATCCAGTCCCGTTTTCCCGGAGGTACGAATTGAATGACCTTTAACTAAATTATTCTCCCCACAAATGGTATCTCTGGCAAAAAAAAGGGAAGCATACAATTCAGCCGTCATATAATTGTACTTCCGGCCCGGTCCATAAAAATCTCCGGTCACTTCCTCCTGTAATACTTCGGTATAGCGACAATTGTTCGTGCGGTGCTGCCGAGTCTTACTGTAAAGGGAAGCCTTCATCTTCCCCTTCTTATCCATCATTCGAATATCATTATACGAAGAATATCCCAGTATGCGAAGATTGCGAAAAGCTTTATAAAAACTGGTATCCTGCTGGATTGCAGATAATACAGCTCTATAATCAAAATTATTGCGTACCACTACTTCCGCTAAAGTAAAGGGCTGATCATTGAAATAAACAGCGGTATCTTGAGACAGAAGCCGGAAGGGGGCTACCAACAAGGAAAAAATGATCAGGCGCCTCATTAACCCGGGAATATCATTTTATAATCGACTTTAATATTCCCCTTACTAATGTCTTTTAATTTCCCCTGCATGAGTTTACGGCGAAAGGGAGAGAGATAATCGATGAATAATTTACCCTCGATATGATCATATTCATGAAGAATGACGCGGGCAGTAATTCCCTTGTAAGTTTCAGTATAGGATTTGAAATTTTCATCCTGATAGGTGAGGGTAACCTGCTCTTTGCGGTAAATATCTTCCCTGATTTTGGGAATACTCAAACATCCCTCATTATAAGGCCATTCCGCACCAGCCAACTCATCAATGCGGGCGTTGATAAAAACTTTTTTGATGCCCGGTCCATCCTTCATCAACTCCTTTTCAGATTCCTCCAGGTGCTGAAAAATCTGGGTACTATCTACCACAAATAGCCGGATGTCTTTATTGATCTGTGGCGCAGCCAATCCCACCCCATTGCTCTCATACATGGTCTCCCACATATCTTCAATCAGTGAGGGTAATCCGGGAAAATCAGGACCGATCTCTCTGGCTACTTTTCTCAGTACAGGGGATCCATAGGCTACTATCGGGAAAATCATACAATAAAATATTTGCAAAGGTACGAAAAAGCCGGAAAAGGGTTAGTACCTAACGCTTCATCTACTTCTTGTATTCAGGTATTCCTGCAGCAGCAGCGTGGCTGCAATCTGGTCTGTGTTCCCTTTATTTTGCCGATCCTTTTTTTTCATGCCCATTTCAATCATGGCGCGGGAAGCCAGGCGGGAAGAAAAACGCTCATCTACTTTTTCAACAGGAAGAAGCGGAAAGAGTTTATTCAGCCGGCGAATTGCAGCATCCACCAAAGGCGTAGCATGGGTGGGGGTATCATCCAAATTGAGCGGATAACCGATGATTACTTTTTCAACGGACTCTTCGGGTATGTATTTTTTCAGGTAATCAAAAAGATAATGTGTCTCTACCGTATCTAACGCCGAGGCAATGATTTGCAATGGATCGGTTACGGCCAACCCGGTTCGCTTAGCGCCATAATCAATGCTGAGGATCCGTCCCAAAACTTTAAAATTGTCTGATTAAATCAATCACTACCAATATACCAAAAATTACACTGGCAATTCCGTTAGCGGTCATGAAAGCCCGATCCACCTTAGATAAATCATTGGGTTTAACCAATCGATGCTGATAAACAAGCATTGAAATAAACAGCAGATAGGCTATCCAGTAAAGATATCCGAATGGACCTTCATATCCTGCAAATGCCAGAAAAAGAGCGCAAGTGATGTGCAGAACAACAGCCACCTGCAATGCCCTTTTCTTCCCCAACCAAACCGGTATGGAATTGAGTGAATGCTGCCGGTCAAATTCTTCATCCTGGAGTGAGTAAATGATATCAAACCCGCTTACCCATCCCACCACCGCCAGAGAAAAAAGAATGGGAACCAGGGCAAAGGAACCGGTAATCGCCAGATAAGCACCGATGGGCGCCAATGAAAGTCCGACCCCCAATACCAAATGACAAAGGGGCGTAAAGCGCTTGGTATAACTATAAAACAAAATCACAAAAAGAGCTATCGGTGAAAGCCAGCCACAGAGGGAGTTGATCCAGGTAGCCACCAGTATAAATACGATGGCATTTCCAATAACAAATCGCAGGGCGCTGGAGGGAGCAATCAACCCGGCTGGAATTTCCCGCAGGGAAGTCCGTGGATTGCGGGCGTCAAAGTTTCGGTCGAGGTATCGATTAAATGCCATTGCTGCGCTTCTGGCTGTTATCATGCATAGTAAAACCTGAATGAATAATTTGAATAGTCGGGCCATTGAAACCTCTCCCCCTGATTGTAAAACCAGCGCGCCCAGGGTGAAACCTATGATAGCAAAGGGAAGGGCAAATACGGTGTGTGTGAAAGTCACTAAACTCAGGTAACGCCGGATCTTTTGAATGAATGGAGTGGATTGCATGCAGGTATGAGCTAAGTTCAATGCTTTATAAAGGTATGACGGGTGATTTCCCAGAGTACAATGCCGGCGGCAACGGAAACATTCAGAGAATGCTTCATCCCCCACTGGGGAATTTCAATGCTACCATCACAAAGAGTTAATAAATTATCAGCTACTCCTTCCACTTCATTGCCCAACACCAATGCGGTTCCGGGGAGGGCAGGTTGAAAGGAATACAAGGGCGTGCTCATATCTGTCTGCTCTACCGCCCAAATAGAAAAATTCCTCGCCCGTGCTTCCTTGACTGCATCTATTGCCAGAGAAAAGTATTGCCATTGAACCGTTTCGGTAGCACCCAGGGCAGTTTTATGTATGTCTCTGTGGGGAGGTTGCGGTGTATACCCGCAAAGAAAAATGGCGTCGACGCGGAACGCATCTGCTGTTCTGAAAACACTTCCCACATTGTGCATGCTACGGATATTATCCAGAATAAGAATCACAGGGTTTTTAGCCGATTGATGAAAATCATCGGCAGATAAGCGATTTAATTCCTCCATGCTCCTTTTTCGCATGGCGCAAAGGTACGTTCATCCGTTTATACCCAAATGAGCAGGAATTCAGGAAAAATATCTAAATTATTCCCTCAAATCATTCATTCCCATGATAAAAAAATATGTTTTTGCGCTAGGCGCTTTGATGATAACCCTTTTTGTGCAAGCCCAAACAGAGGTACTGGATACCACTATGATTCGCCGGATTCGGGAAGAAGGACTGGAAAGATCACAGGTAATGGACATTGCCTTTCGGCTCACAGATGGGAGTGGCAACCGGCTGACCAATTCTCCCGGATTTATGCGGGCAGCACAATATGCTATTCAACAAATGAGTAGTTGGGGTCTCCAATCAGTTCAACTGGATTCCTGGGGGGAATTTGGTAAAGGTTGGGAATTGACGAAATCATATCTCGCCATGCAGGCACCCTA
>JBIIRN010000215.1:0-3804 GCA_044341525.1 Sediminibacterium sp.
TATTCTATATCATAATTCATATCATTCTGGTCAAATAGCCCTTGCGATAAAAAGAGGAGTTTAAATTATTTTTGATATAAATTCTTGATAGTCACAAACTCAATCATCGCATTATAGCTGCACCTTCTGTTGAAAAGGGGAGCCGCTCTGGACAAGCCATTCGCCGCAGCGAATAGCTTTTTCTTTGTATATCAGCGAGTTAGGTGTGCGCCATTTTTTAATATTTTTACCTTATGAAAAACATACTTAAACTCGAATCTGTAGGATTATTTATATTATTTACAGGTGCATACTTTCATTTTTACTCAGGCACTTGGGGTTTATACTTTGCCTTGTTTTTTATTCCAGATTTGTCTTTTGCCTTTTATTTGATTACTAAAAAGATAGGAGCAATTGCATATAATGTTTTTCATCATCAAGGCGTATTAGTGTTACTTTTTCTAATTGGATATTTTGTAAAAGAGGACTATATAATGAAAGTAGCCTTAATCTTTCTTGCCCATTCAACTTTTGATAGAGTGGCCGGTTATGGATTAAAATACTTTGATAGTTTTGACCATACGCATTTGGGATGGATTGGGAAAAGTAAACATTTAAATAAAGAATAGAAAATCAACCCTTCAATCTCCTGATTGTCACATACTCAATCATCGCATTATAGATGCATCTTTCGTCGAAAAGCGAGGCAGTATAATAGCAGGGGGTGAATATTTTTTCCTCTGCTGAACCTGTTGTTGGTCAGGCGACCAACAACGGCATAGTACCAATAACAGCATAGGCGGAGTAAAAGGGTTATAATTGTAAAAAGTATCCCCCTTTAATTTTCATAGATTCAACGAAATCGCTCTTTTAAACCTAAAACTATTCTAAATCATTCCCCAATTATGAAAATCTTACTGCCTGCCTTTTTATTATTCGCCTTTCTAACTTCTATAGGTCAAACCGGACCAATTCGCAATTGGGTTGATTCAGAAAAAACGTACACTGATTCCAAAGGAAACTCGGTGAAGTTTATCCATAGCCTTCCAAAAGGTGGCGGGGTGGTGTATAAAAACGGAAAAAAATATGGCTATGTAGTTTTTTGGACACGTGTTATCAATCAATCAGCCACCCCACTTGAAATAAGGGCCAAGTTCCCGGAAATCACCCATTTCAAATCGCCCGAATCTTACATACACATTATACTTCCTAAAGAACCTATGCATATTGAAAAATTGCAGTTATATGATTACGGATTGAAAAATTTAGAATCAATTTTAAATCTTACAACCAATCAACTCCCTGTATTAAAGAAAAAGATAAACCCCAAAGAAGAATATTTATTTTACATAACAGTTTTCATACACACAGAGCAAAGGGGAGCCGCAAGAGCCAAATTTGAATTAAAAGGTCAAGACCTTTTTTATAAAATTAGCTTGGGCGCTGACACTACTGTAATTCCTTGTGGAAGTCTTGCTTTCAAAAAGTAATTGTGGCAAGATCTGCTTAAACTTATTTCATAAAAATTCTACTACTTTCACCTCAATCATTGCTTTATTCCTGAATTTTTAGTCAAAACAGAAGAGCAAAATCATAGCAGGGGGTGAATATTTTTCCTTCCTGTGTAAAACTTGTTGTTGGTTAGGCGTTCCGTCCCGACTCAGTCGGGACGCACAAGATTCCGCCAACGGCAGACATAAAGCGCAGAGTCCTCCGCCTTCAGCGGAGAGACGTCTGCTTAGACGATTGAACCCCCTATACTCTCACTGTTGAATTAACATTTACGCCCTCTTACACTTTCATACTCCATAGGCGGACAAGATTCCGCAGGTGACGAACTTGTTGTTGGTCAGGCGACCAACAACGGCAGAGTTTCACTCTCACACTCACTCTCTTCTCTGATTCCAGTCAGGCGACCAACAACGGCAGAGACCAACAACGGAGGGGCTGGTTCTACTTTCATGCGAAAACCTTCTCTTGTTATATAAGAATATGAACGCAGTGAATTAATCGAAATTTCCGAACTTCATACATCGTCAATAACAACATCATGAGACTACGTATTACAACTTTCAGTGTCGGCCTCTTACTATTGTACTTAATGCCCTGTAACCCTATATTATCGCAAGCAAAAAAATCAAGTGATTATTCGGCTCTCATTTCCCTGTTTAAAGAATGGCGAACTTTTGAAAACCCTCCTCTGAGAAATGGTGCGCCTGATTATACTGTTGTAACTTTTAATAAAAGATGGCCGGTATTTAAACAATTGCAGTCCAAATTACAAGGTATTGACACAACTGCCTGGAGCATTGAGCACAAAGTGGACTGGATGTTGGTATGGGCTGAAATGAATGGTTATGATTTTAACCACAGAATATTACAACCATGGACCAGAGATCCGGCTTTTTACAAAATGATCTGGACCGAACGCAGTGATGTTCCGGCACATGAAGGTCCTACCAACCATGCGAGTATCGACACCTGGAAATACAGCTTCCCACTTTCACCCACAGATAAAAATAAATTAATTGAACAACTCAAAGTAATAGAGCCACTCTATGAACAGGCTAAGCTGAACTTAACCGGAAATGCAAAGGAATTGTGGATTGCCGGAATAAGAGATATTCAATACCAAATAAATGATTTGAATGAATTGCTTGATAAATCAGGGGTGAGAGAAGACCCAAGTTTTTCGCTCGTAATAAACAAATCCATTGCGGCAACAGAGAAGCTGGTAAAATGGCTGGAAGCAGGTTCTGCAAAGAAGACAGGTCCTTCGGGTATCGGAAAAGAAAATTATACCTGGTATGCAAAAAATGTGCACCTCGTTCCATTGTCATGGGAGGATCAGGTAGTATTATTAAAAAGAGAACTGGCACGCGCCTGGTCTTCCCTGAAACTGGAGGAACACCGAAACAGACACTTACCATCGCTCTCTGAAGCAAATACTATTTTAGAATATGATTCTTTGAATGAAAAATCAGTCAGAAGCATCATTCAGTTTCTCGATCAACAACAGTTGCTAACCATGAAACCCTATTATGAACCGGCCCTCAGAGAACATAAAGGAAGTTTTGTTCCAAAAGAGAAACGTAATTTTTTCTCCATCACCATGCACTATGATCCGCGTCCCTTGTTTTCTCATTTTTATCATTGGTTTGAATTGGCGCAAATGGATCTTGAACCACATGCTTCCGAAATTCGTCGCGGACCATTGCTGTACAATATTTTTGATTCGCGCAATGAAGGCATGGCAACGGCAGTAGAAGAAATATTCATGAATGCCGGACTATACGATGCTGATCCCCGCGTAAAAGAGATTGTCTATATTTTAATTGCTCAACGCGCTGCTCGTGGATTAGGTTCACTCTATGCCCATGCAAATGAAATGACCATGGAGGAAGCCGGAAAAGTACATGCAGATTATACGCCTCGTGGCTGGATGAAAACCGAAAAAGAGTTGTTGAAATTTGAACAACATCTTTATATGCGTCAACCGGGCTATGGCACCAGCTATATTACGGGGAAATACCTCCTGGATGAGGCCATGACTGAATATGCAAGGAAAATGGAGTTGTCAGGTCAAGATTTTTCAATAAGGAAATTTTTAGACCAGGTGAATCAAATCGGCTCTGTGCCAACATCATTGGCTGCCTGGGAATTAACTAAGAACGATGGAATTATAAAATATTTGATTAAAAAATAATTAGCTATCTGAATTAAATCAAAACTGATGATTACTGCTCCAAGAGGTTTATTTATTATCTTCTTTATCGTTGATATCGGCTTCATCATTTATTGGCTAATTACCTATTTTCATTTATT
>JBIIRN010000216.1:0-3801 GCA_044341525.1 Sediminibacterium sp.
GTGAATACATAGGAGCAGTATATCCAGCGACCCGAAGTTTGCGCATGTCTGCCTCCGTAAAATATTGATATTTATCCCGAATATCTTCCGGCATATCAATGTAAACAATATTAACTGGCAGCTGAAGTGCCCTGAAACAGGCACTTACGAGATCATTAAAAGTTCTGGCTCTGCCGGTTCCCAGATTATATAATCCATTATTCGACTGATTCCATTCTTTTGATAACATCTGCTGGGCCATCCAGCCAATAACTTTTTCAATGTCTTTTACATAGATAAAGTCCCGCAGTTGTTCACCGTCTTTGAAACCTTCCTTGTGACTTCTAAAGAGTTGAACGAATCCTTTTTGCTCAATTTGATTGACTGCATGCCATATAACACTTGCCATTCGGAGCTTGTGGAATTCATTCGGGCCATACACATTAAAAAACTTTAGCCCGGTCCAGAAGGGCGGACTTCCCTCTATTGTTTGATGTAAGGCCCATTTATCGAATTCGTTCTTACTAACGCCGTAGGGATTGAGAGGATGTAATTTTTCAGGAAGAGCGTGGTCATCACTGTACCCCAATTCTCCTGCACCATAGGTAGCAGCAGAGGAAGCATAGATTAGCGGAATCTGTCTCTCCGTAGCCACTCGCCAGATTTCTTCAGAGTACTTTAGGTTCAAAGCTTCATGAATGGCATAATCAAATTCCGTTGTGTCTGTTCGGGCACCCAGGTGAATAATCAGATCAATGGACTGGGGGTTTTCCTGCAACCAGTCAAAAAATGCCTGACGTTCAATATTGCGAATAAATTGGGTGGATTCCCAGTTTCTTCGTTTTTCTTCCTCACCAAAATCATCCACCAGTAACAATTGAGTGAAGCCATTTTCATTCAACCATTTAACAACACAGGAACCGATAAAGCCGGCTGCCCCGGTTACTACAATGCAAGGCGATGGGGTCGATTCTTCTGACACAACTGAACTCATAGGGAATTAATTGGTTTGCAGGATATTTTCAAGGGCTGTGTCGTAATCATTTTTCCAATCATTGATATGTCCCCAATTATTCTGATTCACAACTATCTCTCCTTCAGCTACGACACCCAGTTCCAATACCGGTACTCCATTTTTTGCAGCGAGATCAACGAAAGTCTGACGAGATCCGGGAGCTATCGACAAGAGAACTCGTCCCTGCGCTTCACCCAACCAGAAAGCATCGTTTCGGATACTACCCGGATGGGCTGTTACCTGAAATCCCTTATTGCCAGCATAACCTGATTCCAGCAAAGAAAGAATTAATCCGCCTTCACTTATATCATGGGCACTTTGCAGCAATCGATGCCGGTTGGCTTCCCGAACCAATTGTTGAACGGCCTGTTCTTCCTCCAAATTAAAATAGGGGGCAGGGGAATACGTGACTTTTTTCAATTGATACAG
Organism: Sediminibacterium sp.; assembly: GCA_044341525.1. GTDB lineage: Bacteria > Bacteroidota > Bacteroidia > Chitinophagales > Chitinophagaceae > Sediminibacterium. Next base: position 1,424 of record JBIIRN010000216.1, read on the forward strand.
ATATTCAGAGCAGGCAATATCATTGACCACTTTGCCTGCCAAAAAAATCAGGTCACCTGTATTTTTGAAGTTCAGGGTAAGGTGCTGCGTAAAGTCATCCAGAATACCTACCATACCAATGGTCGGGGTTGGGAACACCGGACCCTCTGGGTTCTGATTATAAAAACTAACATTACCGCCTGTAACCGGTGTATTGAATGCACGACAGGCAGCTCCCATGCCCTGTATAGCGTGGGCAAATTGATAATATACTTCCGGATCATAGGGATTACCAAAGTTCAGACAGTTGGTAACACCAATGGGTTCGGCACCACTACAGACAATATTTCGGGCTGCCTCTGCCACTGCAATCATTGCACCGGCGTAGGGATTGGCATGCACGTATCTGCTATTACAATCAACCGTCATGGCCAGTGATTTTCCGGTTCCTTTAGCGACAACCACTGCAGCATCGGAAGGAGCATTGGTAGTAGCTGTGGCGGCGCCCACCATACTATCATACTGGGTATAAATCCAACGTTTGGAAGCGATATTGGGAAGACGGTTGAGTTGATGTGCAACTGATTTCAGATCTGCCACATCCGATATAGTATTCATATCAAATGAGTTGATCTTTTCAAAATAAGCCGGCTCTGTGAAAGAACGTTCATATTGCGGCGCACCTCCTCCCAAAACCAACTCATGAGCAGGTATGGCGGCTTCCAGGTTCCCGTGCATGTAAAAGCGAAGTATACCATCTTCGGTTACATGTCCGATCTCATTACAACTTAGATCCCACTTCTCAAATACCTTTATCACTTCCTGTTCTCTTCCCTTTTCTGCCACCAGCAACATTCTCTCCTGGCTCTCGCTGAGGAGTAGTTCCCATGCCTTCATATTTTTTTGTCGGGTAGGAACTTTGTCGAGATCAATGTGCATGCCCACTCCGCCTTTGGCACTCATTTCGGCAGTGGAACAAATAATACCGGCAGCACCCATGTCTTGCATTCCCACTACTGCTCCTGTTTCAATGACTTCGAGGCAAGCTTCCAGCAATTTCTTTTCCTGAAAGGGATCACCTACCTGAACAGCAGGTAGTTCTTCTGCACTTTCTTCTGTGATATTGGCAGAAGCAAAAGAAGCTCCGCCAATACCATCTTTACCCGTAGCACTTCCGACAAAGAAAACCGGATTTCCCTCTCCTTTCGCAATGGCGCTTACCGTCTTACTCACCTCAACGATGCCCACACTCATGGCATTTACCAGGGGATTGGTATGGTAGCAAGGGTCAAAATAAACTTCACCCCCCACGGTGGGCACACCAAAGCAGTTACCATAATGACCAATGCCGTGAACGACACCCCCTAACAATCTTTGGGTTTTTTTATCTTCCGGAATTCCAAAACGAAGGCTATTCAATGAAGCTATGGGGCGAGCACCCATGGTAAATATATCTCTTTGAATTCCTCCTACCCCTGTGGCTGCTCCCTGAAATGGCTCAATAGCAGAAGGGTGATTATGACTTTCGATCTTAAATACTACCCCAAAACCATTGCCCATATCCATCAAACCGGCATTTTCTTCACCGGCAGCTACCAGCATTCTGCCGCCGCTTCGCGGAAGGGTTTTCAACCAACGGATAGAATTTTTGTAACTACAATGCTCGCTCCACATGCCGCTGAAAGCGCAGAGCTCAGTAAAATTGGGGGTTCTGTTGAGTTTTTCGCAAATACTCTTGAATTCCTCAGCTGTCAGCCTTAACTCAGCTGCGGTTTGAACGGTAATTTCCATGATGCGGACAAAGTTAGTATTTGAACGTGAATAGTTTTTTTACAGATACCAACAGCTTGTTACTATTTATTAGGGGCCAGAAAAGATTAATTATATCGGAGTAAAATTGTAATCAACTCAGGATTATCATCGGATTTTCCAATTCCTCCCATTTTGTGTCATCTAAACCAGGATGAAAATACTCAGATACACATTAGATTATATTACATGTATTGTTTTTCCACATTTTCATCCGTTTTTTTGCCCATAAGCAGATTTATTAAACAGTTTTTGCCAAAAAAAGATGAATTTCGTGACTTAATTTAAACCAAATTATTATGTCACTTCGCTTTAATGCCATTGAGACCATTTCCGCTGATCAGGGGGCTCCGGTCGTTACACCCAATGTAAAAATCACGGGTATTTTCAATGAAAACGTTTTCACACTAAAAACGGCCCGTCAATATTTAAGTGATGAGGGATATAAATCTTTATTGAATAGTGTACGGGGTGGAAAAAAAATCGATCGCAATGTGGCCAATCAGATTGCGAATGGATTGAGAGCCTGGGCAGAAAGCAAGGGTGTTACCCACTATACCCACTGGTTTCAACCGCTTACAGGAACAACG
>JBIIRN010000217.1:0-3793 GCA_044341525.1 Sediminibacterium sp.
AATACTTATTTAGGTTCGAGGGCATTTTTAATGCGATCGGAAACATCCTGTAAATGGTATTTGCTCAACTTATCAGTGGTTTTAGCTGCAGCAGCAGTAGCATCGCGCAGCAGGGTTCTCAGTTCACCACGGGCAGCTGAGTTAACATCAGTGTTACGGGTATTTACCGGTAAGGTGAATCCGCCACGACCACCCAGTTGTACGATGGCGGTATTCGATGATGCCGGAGTGATAAGGTCGATGAGCTTTTCCACATGGGCCTTTTGCAGGTTCCTGCGATAGCTGTCGATGGCTTGGCCACCGGCTAATTCTGACCAAACTCCTTTTCTTACATCTTCCAATAATTCATCTACCCGATAGGTTGAAGCGCCAAAGCGATTATTGGAAGCCACCAGACGGAATAAACGCTGAGCATCGAGTACATTGTTCAGAACGGATGTTTGAATGCTCTGTACACGCTCCAATGAAGTAGGAGAAGTGATCTTGTTCAGGATGTTCTTATCCAGCAGCCACTCCGGAGTTTGAAACAGTTGTTTGTTCAGGAAAGCAACCGCTTCTTTTTGGGTGGCTTTGGGAGTCGGCTCATAAATATCTCCGGATTGTTCAACTGATTTGAAGGTTTCCTGCACCCCGCCGATGTTTTTGGTAACATGACCCATATAGCGGCTGAACTGACCCACTACCTGACCGTACATATCAGACAGGTTCTCATAGCGATCAGCTTCTTCTTTGGTCCATTCCGGAAGTGCGGTGAGGATGCGCTTCAGGTTTTTGATACCATATTCACTGGCTTTCATGCTATTGTCACCCAGGTCTTCCGTCTGAGCTCTTGGATCCTGGTTCATACCTTCCCCGCCAAACCAAATGCGTGGGTTGGCTGCGAGTCGGTCAATGATCCATTTGTTGTTGATTTTTTTATCTTTTTCAACATCTCCTTCACCGGTATAACGATAGCCCCATTCGATGGCCCATTTATCGTAGTCACCGATGCGGGGAAACAAACCAATCTGGCTGATATTGTCTTCGGGCTGTGCCACATAGTTAAATCGGGCATAGTCCATAATAGAGGCAGTATGTCCATTGGCTTCAACCCAGGCTTTGTTGCGGAGGTTCTCTACGGGTGTTCTGCTACTGCTTCCCATGTTGTGGCGAAGGCCCAGGGTGTGGCCTACCTCGTGGGAAGAAACAAAGCGGATCAATTGACCCATCAGTTCATCATCGAACTTCATTTTACGTGCTTTGGGATCAACGGCAGCCGTTTGCACCATGTACCAGTCATGTAATAATTTCATTACGTTGTGGTACCAGCCGATATGGCTTTCCAGGATCTCACCGCTGCGGGGGTCATGTACCTGGGGGCCATAGGCATTTTCGATATCAGAGGCGAAGTAACGGATCACAGAGAACCGGGCATCTTCCAAACTCATGTTTGGGTCGTTCACAGGCCACTCTTTACCAACGATGGCATTTTTGAAGCCGGCTTTTTCAAAAGCTACCTGCCAGTCATTGATACCATCAATCAGTGGCTTCACCCATTGTTTTGGGGTAGCAGGGTCGATGTAATAAACGATTTGCTTAGCGGGCTCCACCAGTTCACCCCGCTTGTATTTTTCCATATCCTCCGGCTTGGGTTCCAGTCTCCAGCGAACGGCAAAGGTTTGGTTTTCAACTGCCTGCTGTTGGTCGCTGTACACCACAAAACGATCGGCGAAATAGCCCACCCGACTGTCAAAGAGACGACGATTCATCGGAACCTTAGGCAGCAGGAGCATGGAGGTATTCAATTCAATGGTAACGACACCGGCCCGCAGGGCTGCAGGTAGGCTCGCACCCCCACTTCCCGGAATGCTGATACCCGGAAAACCACCTCCGGAAGACGCACTATAGGTTTTGACGGTTTTGATTTCCGTGTTGATGGGGAAGGTTGAGATAGATTGTATGTAAGAACGATCGGGCAGCAGTGCGGTCAGGTTGAATTGACGCTTATCATTAGGATCGAGACCTACAATCTGATTATCACCTTTAAAGAAGTCGCTTACATCGAGCACTACTCCGCTGGAATCCTTGCTCATCGCAGATATCGGGAAGGAATAGCCGATGGGGTCGAGGTTTGAATTTTTTACTGCCCTGGAAATGGTATTGGATGAATCAGCCGTACTGATCAGGGTCACCACGCGCAGAAACACATTATTGCTGGGGCCTTTTTCCAGTTTAATGCTCTGGGTATTTACTTCCTCCCCTCCATATTTTCCTCCACCCCCGGCAATGCGGATGTAGCGGGTTACGGCCAGAATCTCTCTGCCCATGATAGAGTCATGTACTTCAAAGTAGTACTTGTCATCTACTTTGTGTACGGTGAAAAGTCCTTTCTTCGATACCGCTTTGTCGGTAATAATCTCTTTGTAAGGTCGAGGTCCCTGGCGCATGCCGGCTCCCGGTCCCATACCTCCCGGCATCGTCATCGCCATCCGCGCACCGTTCCCACTGGGTACGGAGTCTCTTTGCTGGGCGAAACTGGTCACCCCCAGAAGACACGCAAAAACTAACAGTTGTTTTCTCATGTTATTTACTTTGTAAAAGGTTTCAAAAAAATAAAGATACAGTGAAGGGGGCTAAGATAAGGCAGTTTTTTACAGGTTTTGACAGGCGGAAAAAGAATGTATTTTTTCGGTGAGCAGAATCGTATTTCGGGAATATCAGGCGGTTATCATAAAAAAAAATAATAATGATTTTTTTTAGAACTTTCGGACAGATGTTGGGAGCATGCAATAAAATACCTATTTTGGAGTCCCTTATTTATTTTTCTGAACAGCGGTTTGATTATTTCAAACTTTTTTTCAGTAGAATTGTGGGGATTTAACCATCAAAAATTTAAAAAACAAAAACAACTGAATCATGGCTGAGACTAAACCAACTGCCGGTGCTGCAAAGAGTTCAACTGCTGCACAACCTAAGAGAAGCAGTAACGCAATTTCATGGATCGCTCCGCTTGTTTGTATCATTTTGGGATACATTGTTTGGAGATTCTTCCTGGGTAACCCCGATAATTTTGCCCAGCCGGATCCCAGTGGTGGTTTCTGGCCACAGCACAAGGGACCGAAAACCGGTTTGAGCAAGATGTATGAGGGGGGTATCATTGTACCTATTCTGATCGGAAGCTTTTTCACTGTAGTTATATTCTGCATTGAGCGTTTCCTGACAATCTCCAGAGCTGCCGGAACCGGTAACGTGGGTGAGTTTGTGCGCACTGTTCAGTTTCACCTGGCTAACAAAGATGTGGACAAAGCCATTGCTGCCTGCGACAAGCAAAAAGGATCTGTAGGTAATGTAATGAAAGCCGGTCTGAAAAAATACAAGGAAATGATCACCAATACAGAACTGGTTACTGAGCAGAAAGTATTGAATATCCAGAAAGAAGTGGAAGAAGCTACTGCACTGGAGTTGCCGATGCTCGAGAAAAACCTGGTGTTCCTGTCTACCATCGCATCTGTAGCTACCCTGTTGGGTCTGTTGGGTACGGTATTGGGAATGATTAAATCGTTCTCTGCGTTGGGTGATGAAGGTGGTGGTGATGCTGCCCGTGAACTGTCAAAAGGTATCTCCGAGGCCCTGTTTAATACGGCCCTGGGTATCGGTACTTCTGCGATAGCCATCATTATGTATAACGTATTCACTACACGTATTGATGGAATTACCTATGGTATTGATGAATCTGGTTTCACCCTGACTCAAAGCTTTGCTGCCAATTATAAATAATTGGTGGGGTTTTGTGGAAAATGAAATCAATTTGAAT
>JBIIRN010000034.1:0-13187 GCA_044341525.1 Sediminibacterium sp.
GGAAACTATAATGATTTTTTTCGGGTGCAAGCGTAACAGCATACGAACGATGCTCTCACGCAAAGTTGTTCCACGCACAATGCTGTCATCAATCACTACCAGGGTATCTTCCTGCCTGCGCACCGTTCCATAGGTTACATCATATACGTGCTGTACCATCTCGTTGCGGTTGGTGTCTTCCGTAATGAAAGTGCGTAGTTTCACATCCTTGATAGCAATTTTTTCCTGCCGGATTTTCCGATTGACCATCTCTTCCAGCCGCTCCGGCGTGAAATCATTTCCCCAACTCAGTATCCGCTCTACTTTTATCCGGTTGAGGTATTCCTCCATTCCTTTCACCAAACCATAAAATGCTACTTCCGCCGTATTGGGTATATAACTGAAAATGGTATTCTTCAGGTCATACTGGATGCTTTCCAACACGGTCTTACTCAGGTGATGTCCGAGTGCAATTCTTTCTCGATAAATTTTTTCATCACTGCCACGGGAAAAATAAATTCTCTCGAAACTACAGGCCCTTCTCTCCTTCGGTTCCAGAATTTGCTCGCAGCTGTAATTGCCTGCATCATCTACCAACAAAGCCATGCCGGGCATGAGTTCCAGCACTTCGTTTTCTCCGACATTGAACGTAGTTCTAATGGCAGCCCGTTCACTGGCAGCCACAATCACTTCGTCATTGATATAATAATAAGCCGGGCGTATGCCATGGGCATCGCGCATCACAAAGCTATGTCCGTTACCCAACAAGCCCCCTATCGTAAAGCCCCCATCAAATAGTGGAGTGGCTTTGCGCAGTACCTTACCCAGGTCGGCGGCATTGGGATGTTGTTCTTCATCCTGTACCAGAAAGTGATGCAATACTTCCAGCATGGCAGCGAGGTCACTTTGCTGCTGGAAATCTCCCGGACGTATATTGACAAAATCGAACAACTCTTCGGTATTGACCAGGTTAAAATTTCCCGCCAATGCCAGGTTCTTACCCGGCACGAGGTCGCGTTTGATAAAGGGGTGACAGAATTCTACGTTGTTTTTTCCCTGAGTGCCATATCGCAGGTGGCCCAATAATAACTCCCCCAGAAAGGGCAGATGGCCCTTCATGAGGCCGGGATGGGCTTTGATATCGGACTGGTATTTTTCGAGTTCAGCTATCTGCTGGCCAATGCTGAAAAACAAATCTGCAATCGGTTGCTGGGCATTGCTGCGCATGCGGTGCAGAAATGGACTACCCGGCTGCGTGTCAAGTTTAACTACTGCTAGTCCGGCCCCATCCTGGCCCCTGTTGTGCTGCTTTTCCATGAGCAGGTACAACTTGCTCAGTCCGTACATCACCGACCCGTGCTTTTGCAGGTAATAAGAAAAGGGCTTTCTCAGCCGAATGTAGGCAAGTCCACACTCGTGTTTGATTTCATCACTCATGGGGTGAAACGGGGATGACGGGGCGAAGGTACAAACTAACCGCGTTACCGCAGCAGGAATTATCGGGCTTTTGTGGCATAGAGGGCTTCTGCCAGCCAGCGCCATTCCCGCAGGAAGGTATCAACTGCTTTCGCATAACTGGGATCAGTCAGTTGTCCGTTCGCATCAAATTTCTTCTCCACTGCCGGCACGATGAGCATGTTGGGACAAGCCACGCCGAAAAGTGCAGAAATCAGGAGCAGCAATTGTTGGCTGCTCCGCATTCCTCCCATGGCGCCGGGAGATGCCGTCACTACACCAAAAGCTTTGTGGCTTTGTTTGGGGAAGTGGTCGAGCAGGTTTTTAAGGGCGGCTGTATAGGTACCATTGTATTCCGGGGTAACGAGGATGAAGGCATCGGCCTCAAACATGCGTTTTGCGAGCGGTGCCAGGTGTTCCGGCGCAGCAGCGGGCGATTCGATTACATCCTGTAAAAGGGGAAAGGCCCAGTCACGCACATCGATGATTCCTACGGAATGAGAACTGGTTTGGGTAAGTTGTTGCTGTAAATGGAGGGCGACGCGAAAAGAAACGCTTTCCCGGCGGGGACTACCCGCAATGATTTCAATATTCATAACACCTTAATAACAAGAACCAAGCTGTGATGTTCAGATTTCGGATAGATTTAATCCCGCATCAGCTGGATATTCATGTGGAGCCGGATGATATCATCTACAATAATTCCTCCCGCGGTAGTCAAGTTATCCCAGAAAAGTCCGAAATCTTTTCGGCTGATTTGTCCGACCAATTCAAAGCCGTATTTTACCTCCCCCAGTTGATCAACCGATTTACCGAGGAAGCGTGCCTGCAACTGGATGGGCTCACTGATATCACGGATGGTTAACATTCCGTTGAGCAGATAATTGGATTCGGTCAGTTGAATCAGAGTGGAAGATTGAAAAAAGATGCGGGGATATTTATCTACATAGAAAAAATCTTCTCCGCGCAGGTGCTGATCGCGGGCGAAATTATTGGTATGGATACTTCCGGCATCGATCAGAACGCGAATATTGGCATCTGAAAAATCGGCTGAGTTGCTCTCCATCATTCCTTCAAAATGTGCAAAAAATCCCCTTACATGACTAATCATTAAGTGGCGCACCAAAAAAGTGATATCGCTGTGAGCGGTATCAATCGTATAAATTACCTTACTGATAGTTCCGTTTTGTTCCCTGTTTTTCATACTTCCAGTTCTCCCATTTTTCCTTGTTGATACTCGGCAAATGCCTGGTATAATTCTTCTTGTGTATTCATCACAAATGGTCCGCGAGCAGCCACGGGTTCATTCAGAGGTTCACCGGCTACAAGTAAAAAGCGGGTTTCCTGCAATGCATTCAGGTGAATCTTGCCTTCTTCCCGATGAAACCAAATAGCATGATGGGCCAATAGGGGTTGGTCGGGTGAATCGGCAGTTCGAAGTTCGCCATCAAGTAGGTAGATAAGTGTTTCCTGCGATGCCGGAATGGAAAAGGCATAGGATGCCCCGGCTTGCATGCGAACCATGCAGGCGGTGATGGGGAAAAGCGGCTGCACCGGACCCTTCTTGCCGGCCAATTCACCACAGACCAAACGAATGCGAGTAAGTTTATCATCGGTTTGAATCAGTGGCATTTCTTCTGCTGCTATTGGGTAATAAGTGGGTGCGTCCATTTTATAACGGGCAGGTGTATTGATCCAGAGTTGAATGAGTTCCTGGGTACCGCCATTTTCTTCCCATTCCTGCGGAGGCCGTTCACTATGAACCAGGCCGCTGCCTGCATTCATCCATTGAACGCCTTCGGCATACACCACTTGGCTGTTACCGACGCTGTCGCGGTGATGGATACCTCCTTCGAATAAAAAGGTAACGGGGGAGAAGCCGCGGTGGGGATGGGGTCCCACGCCTTCTTCACTCATTTTTTTACCGGGTGCCAGATGTAGGCGAGCATGGTGTAACAATAAAAAAGGACCTATTTGCTCTGCCCCGCGGGCGGGGAAGGGTTGACGAATGGGCATCCCTCCCATATCGAAGGGTTGTCCATATAAGACTGCCCGAATGGTTTTGTAGGAATACATAGGAATTTTATAGGGGTACTTCAATCAATAATAAACTGGCGTCTCTGCTCGATTGTATTGTCAGCAGATCTATTGATTGCCAGCCGGCCGCATCGCGTTCTCCCAGTAGCTGTCCGTTCACAAAGACCGAACCACTGATTACAAAAACATAAACGCCATGACCGTGTCGCTTAACTTGATAAGATGCATTTATACCGGCATCCACATTGCGCCAGGTCATCCAGCACTGCTGTTGTATGAAGAGGGCACGTTTGTCATCAGGTGCTACCAGCGGAATCCATTCATTGCGGAGTGTACGGTTAATACTTAATTGCTGGTAACGGGGGGCAATGTTTTCTTTTTCCGGCAATACCCAAATTTGCAAAAAGGCCACGGGTTTGTCGGGACTGGCATTCACTTCGCTGTGGGTGATGCCGGAACCGGCACTCATAATTTGTACATCGGAAGATCGGATGATCGCATCCCTACCGGTACTGTCGCGGTGGTGCAGGTCACCGGAGAGCGGAATGGTAACAATTTCCATGTTGGCATGGGGATGTGCACCAAAACCCGCGCCGGGTGCTACCCAGTCGTCATTGAGTACGCGCAGGGCTCCGAATTGAATTCTTGCCGGATCGAAATACTGGCCAAAACTAAAGCTGTGATAGCTTTTGAGCCAGCTCCACTCAGTATAGCCCCTAGATAAGGCCGGATGAAGAATCGGCTGTGTTAATGTATTTTCCATGTACCTACATCTATTATTCTAAAAAAATTTATACGTCATTCATGCCATCCAACAAACGGTTCAGGTACAGTGATTCTTTTTCACTGAGCCGAAGGCTTCGAATGGTATTCGGCTGAACCAGTCGCGTGCTTGCTTCCAGCAAACTAACGCCGGCAGGTGTCAATCGAATGAGGGTTTCTCTGTGATCGCCGGGGGAAGCGAGTCTTTTGACCAATTTCTTGGCCACTAGTTTATCGATGATGCGGGGAATATTAGAATTTTTTTCAATCATGCGGCTGGCGATGTCTTTCACCCGCATTGCGCTGGGGGCACTTCCCTTGAGAATCCGCATCACATTGTATTGCTCATGCGATAGTCCAAAAGGCTTCAACTCATGGCTGATGGTTGTCTTGAGCAGCCAGGCAGTATACAGTATGTTCAACACTGCCTTATGCTTTTCGCTGCTGAAACGACTGGTTTGTATGGCCTGCTCCAGTTTCATCTTGCTAATATATGTACCTACACCTAATTATCAAAATAATTAAAATGTATGAGGTTCAAAAAAATACAGAGATAGCTACTAATAGCGGGCTTTTGCGGCATTGTCGGCAGCCAGGCGCCAGTCATCGAGACCGGTACAGCCGGCATATTCCCGGTCGATCAGCACATAATAGGTAGGAATGTGCTCTTTGAACCATTTTTCCAGCACCCCGTTTTTCTTTTCCTCCAGGGCACGCTGGGCAACGCGGTTATAATCATCTCGAAGGTTTTCGCGGTGGGGCTGGGTTCTGTTTTTCAGGTAAATGAGGCGCACTGCCTTTCTGCCTCGTTCATCTGTGTACACTTGTGGCTGGGAATAATCACCGGGTTTCATCACACTGATGGGCTTAATAAGGTCTTTGTCGAGTTGATCGATGTTCACAAAAGTAGATCCATCCCGATTACTGGCGGCAGAACCGGCATTGAATTTACTGTTCTCATCATCACTGTACTTACTTACTGCCTCGCCAAAACCAAGTTGTTTTGAAATCAGTTTTTGGCGCACCGTATCTAATTTGATAATGGCCTCCTTTACCTCATCATCTGTAACCGGTGGTATGCGAAGGATATGCCGTACAATTGCCTCATCCCCCGAGCGGCTGATCATTTGTATGATGTGAAGACCAAATTTAGACTTGATTACGGGCGATACCTGTCCCTCTTTCAGTCGAAAAGAAGCCGACATGAAGGCGGGGTCCCAGTTTTTGTCATTCCGGTTCAACACATATTGACCGCCATTTTCTTTAACTGCCGGGTCTTCACTGAACAGCTTAGCCAGTTGTTCAATTTTTTTAACACCGGCTTCAATCTGCCGTTTGTAGTCATACATCTGACGAGACACATATTCTTCTACGTCTTTATTGGCTTTGGGATAAACCACAATCTGACTTACTTCCAGTTCACTTTCATAAAATGGCAAACTGTCTACCGGTATTTTAGAATAATAAGCTTTTACTTCCGTTGGGGTGATCTTGATGCCATCGACGATTTTACTCTGCATCTGATCAGCGAGTTTTTTTTCGCGGAAAGCTTCTTTGAAATCTTCTTTGATCTGATATACGGTTTTTCCGGCAATTTCTTCCAGCACTTCTTTAGATCCGTAAGATTGAATGAACATGCGTACCTGGTTATCGAGAGCCGCTTCGATCTCTTCTTCACTCACGCTGAGGGAATCTTTTTGTGCCTGCAGAACCAGTGCCTTGCGAATCAGTTGTCCTTCCAGCACCTGACATTCAGTAGGCAATTGAACTTCTTGTCCCTGCGCCTGCCGCTTCATATCGGAGATGGCATTGACGATATCTGATTTGAGAATGATTTTATCTCCTACTTGTCCAACAATCTTATCAGCCACCACTTTCATGGTTTGTGCGTTGGAAGTCAGGGAAAAAACTGCCAAGAGGCATCCGGTCAATAATATCTTACTCATACGTTCCTTCATTCACTCAAAGTTAGAATATTCAGTTTGCCGCCCTGCGGGCGGGAAGGCTTTTAACAAAATCTAAACCGGCTTTTATAAGGTTCGCTTTACCTCTTCTTCCTCGAAGGCCTCTACGATATCGCCCACGCGGATATCATTGTAGTTTTTAATGGTAAGTCCGCACTCCATATTAGAGCTTACTTCCTTCACATCATCTTTGAAGCGCTTGAGACTACCGAGTTCCGCACTTTGTCCTTCCCCTTTGGGGTATTCCACGATACCATCCCGGATGATTCGAATGCGGCTATTGCGGGCGATCTTCCCTTCGAGAACAAAGCAACCTGCCACGGTGGCCTTATCAAATTTATATACCTCCCGTACTTCCACGTTGGCCGTGATCTTCTCCTGGTATTTCGGTTCAAGCATTCCCTCCATCGCACTCTTGATTTCTTCGATGGCTGTGTAAATGATTGAATAAAGTTTGATTTCCACACCTTCTGTCTGCGACAGTTTATTCGCTTGCAGAGAGGGGCGCACATTAAAGCCGATGATGATGGCATCAGAGGCAGCCGCGAGCAGCACATCGCTTTCGGAAATTTGACCCACTCCTTTGTGTACTACGCGAACAGCGATCTCATCGGTAGAAAGTTTCTGCAGCGAGTCACTGAGGGCTTCCACGGAACCATCCACGTCACCTTTGATAATGATATTAAGTTCTTTGAAGTTACCCAGGGCAAGGCGGCGACCGATTTCATCGAGGGTGATGTGTTTTCTGGCACGTAGTCCTTGCTCACGCAGCAGTTGTGCCCGCTTGGTGGCAACTTCCTTGGCATCTGCTTCATCCTGGAATACCCTGAATTTTTCACCGGCCTGGGGTGCGCCGCTCAATCCCAGTATGACAACCGGAGTAGAGGGTGGTGCGGTTTGAATGCGCTGGTTGCGTTCATTGAACATGGCTTTGACACGACCAAAATATTGACCGGATACAATCAGGTCACCCTGGTTGAGGGTACCATTCTGTACCAGTATGGTGGCTACATAGCCCCGTCCTTTATCGAGTGAAGCTTCGATGATGGTACCCATCGCATCGCGATCGGGATTGGCCTTCAGTTCGAGTACTTCTGCTTCCAGCAATACTTTTTCAAGAAGTTTATCTACGTTGAGACCGCTCTTGGCAGAGAGTTCCTGGTTCTGGTATTTACCACCCCAGGCTTCTACCAGGATATTCATCTGGGAGAGTTGCTCATATATTTTTTGCGGATTTGCTCCGTCTTTATCAATCTTGTTGATGGCGAAGATCATGGGCACATTGGCTGCCTGGGCGTGGCTAATGGCTTCCCGCGTCTGCGGCATCACCGCGTCATCAGCAGCCACAACAATAATGGCCACGTCGGTTACTTTGGCACCACGGGCACGCATGGCAGTAAAGGCCTCGTGACCGGGGGTATCGAGGAAGGTAATGGCCTTACCGGTTGGTAAGCTTACTTCATAAGCTCCGATGTGCTGGGTAATACCTCCGGCCTCACCCGCTACCACATTGGCACTGCGGATATAATCGAGCAGAGAAGTCTTACCATGGTCAACGTGACCCATGATGGTAACGATGGGGGGACGACTGATGAGGGAAGCTTCATTGTCTTCTTCTTCCTCGACTTCCATTTCATCCGCATCTTCTAATCCAACAAATTCTACTTCAAAGCCGAATTCACTTGCTACCAGTTCAATTACTTCCGCATCCAAGCGTTGGTTAATGGATACCATCACGCCGAGGTTCATACATTTAGCAATTACATCGGCAAAACTCACATCCATGAGATTGGCGAGCTCACTAACGGTTACGAATTCCGTTACCTGCAATTTGTTGTTCTCTTCCGCTTCGCCCATGGCTTCGGCGGCCTCATCACGCTTGGCTCTTCTGTATTTGGCTTTCAGGCTCTTGCCGCGACCACCGGTACCGGATAATTTGGCCTGGGTCTCCCGGATTTTATCCTGAATGGCTTTCTGATCAATTTCTTTTTCTTCGCGGGTTGGGGGACGAGAAGCACCTGAGCGATTACCTCCACCCCTTTGTTGCCCTTGACCGCCGCCTCCCTGACGCTGTCCGCCACCGCCTGAACGATTGGCAGCCGGATCATTGATCTGGGGCTTTTTATCAACGGGTATTCTTTTGCGCTTTCTCTTTTCATCATTGTCACCCGACTTAGGACGGGTATCACTATCAACGGGCAGATCTATTTTGCCAAGGATTTTCGGCCCCTCCAGTTTCTCGGCGCGGATATTGGTTATCTCCGGACCTGTTTCCTCAACGGGGGGAGGGGGAGGTGGGGCGGTGGGTTTTTCTTCCTTTACTTCTTTAGCAGGTTCTGCCTTTTTCTTGGTTGTTTTTTTCCCACGACCACCGGCATCTATGTTGTCAAGATCTATCTTGGCGATGACTTTGGTCCCCTCCAATTCAGGGGCAGCAATTTTAATGTGATCAGCAGCAGGTGCGGCCGGAGCAGATGCAGGAGCAGGGGCTGTTTCCGGTTCAGTTGGAGGAGTTGCTTCTTTAGCGGGCGCCTTCTTCTCGTCTTTCTTGAAGGAGATCTCCTCTTCGTCTTTTTTCTTTTTGGGTTCCGACTGGCTCACTTTGGGTATCTCTACCTGGTCGGCCTTGTTCTTGGCCACTTTATCACTCTGGAACTCTGCCTGCAGGGCATAGTATTGTTCTTCCAGCAGCTTGGCTGTTGGTTTAAGGTCATCGCGGTTATACCCTTTTTTCACCAGGAATTCGATCAGGGTATCCTGACCGATATTGAATTCCTTGGCTGCCGCCAACAATCTGGGTAACTTCAGTTCTGCCATTCACTTGTTTTTATTCCCCAACAGGGGTCTTAACCCTTGTTGGAGCGTGCCTTTTTTCCGGTTGCCCGGCACAGCAGCAAATATAGTTCTTTGCTGTTGCTTATTCTTCTCTGTCAAATTCTTCCTGCAATATTCTTCTCACTTCCAGGATAGTCTCTTTCTCCAGGTCGGTTCTTCTCTCCAGCTCTTCTGCTGTCAGCTTCAGAATGCTGCGTCCGGTGTCACAACCGATGCGCTTGAAGGCATCGATTACCCAAGGTTCGATCTCATCACTGAATTCATCGAGATCAATATCAAATTCATCGATTACATCTTCGTCTTCGCGGTAAACATCGAGTTCATAGCCGGTTAATTCGCAGGCCAACTTAATGTTCACACCCCGGCGGCCAATGGCCAGAGAAACCTGGTCGGCTTTGAGGTAAACATTGGCATGCTTTTTCTCATTATCAAGCTCCATGAAACTGATTTTCGCGGGCGTGAGTGAGCGCTGAATCAGCAGCTGAATATTATTGGTAAAATTAATTACATCGATGTTCTCGTTTTTCAGTTCACGCACGATACCATGGATACGGCTACCTTTCATCCCTACGCAGGCGCCTACCGGATCAATACGGTCATCATAAGATTCCACCGCTACTTTGGCGCGCTCGCCCGGCTCCCGCACAATTTTCTTGATAGAGATTAATCCATCAAAAATCTCCGGCACCTCGATTTCCAGCAATTTAGCCAGGAACATCGGACTGGTTCGGGAAAGAATGATCACGGGGTTATTATTTTTCAGGTCAACCCTGGCTACTACGGCACGGATGTTCTCTCCTTTTTTGAAGAAATCCTGTGGGATCTGCTCTGATTTGGGCAGAATCAGTTCATTGCCTTCCTCATCGAGCAGCAATACTTCCTTCTTCCATACCTGGTAAACTTCAGCGCTGATGATATCACCTACGCGGTCACCATATTTTTTAATGAGTACATTCTTCTTCAAGTCATTGATCCGGCTGGCGAGGGTTTGCTTGGCAGCCAGGATAGCACGACGGCCGAAGTCTGCCATCTCGATCTCTTCGTACAATTCTTCTCCCACTTCGAAGTCGGGTTCAATTTTGGTGGCATCTGAATATGCTACTTCCGCCAGCGGATCCAAAACTTCTCCATCTTCTACGATCATGCGGCGACGAATGATCTCAAGGTCTCCTTTTTCAGCGTTAACGATTACGTCAAAATTCTCATCACTGCCATATTTCTTGCGCAGCAATGTTTTAAATACATCTTCCACCACTTTCATCATGGTCGGACGGTCGATGTTCTCAGCATCTTTGAACTCCTGGAAGGCTTCAATCAGGTTAATACTGGCCATGGCTCTTTGTTTTTATCGGCCGGTGGTGCCGGCACTTACTTTTTAAAATTGTATTTGAACGGTGATAGTTTGTATATCGCTGAGCGGAAGGGTGACAGGAACTTTAACTGCTTTCTTGCCCTTACCTTCCGTGGTCTCCACTGTTATGTTGTCGGGGTTTACTTCCTGCAGTACGCCGGTTGAGACGGACTGGTCTTTGCGAACCACCAGCACAGTGCGGCCGATGTTCTTCACATACTGGCGGTAAAGTTGCAGGGGTTCATCAACGCCCGGGGAAGAAACTTCCAGGGAATACTCTCCCGGCGGGAATAATCCGGCTGCATCTATCTTGGCCACCAGTTGGCGGTTAAAGCGAACACATTGTTCGATGGTAATTCCCTTGTCGCCATCGAGCAGAACTTTGACATTGTTCGTTGGCTTAATCCACAGGGAAACCAGGAAGTGTTCGGGTGCGTTTTCCAGCACCTCGGCCACCAGTTTTTCCAGTTGTTGGTTGATTTCGTTACCCATACATAAAAGAAGAAGGGAACGTCCCCGTTCCCTTCCAATGCACATTTGCACTGCAAAACTAAGAAAAACCGGTCAAATGAGCAAAAAATTCCATTGGATGCCATTTTTTGTCCGCTGGTCCTTCCCCGGTCATCGGGAGAGAACGATTTGGTAACTTTGTTCCACGATGACCAGATTTATACTTTGGGGATTTCTGATTTATGTGGCCTATAAATTCATTACGGAATGGGTATTACCCATAGGTAAAGCCACCCGTGAAATGAAATCTAAGGTGCAGGAGATGCAAGACCGCCAGCGTGCTTTTGAGCAGCAGCAGGAAGCCACCCGAACTCACCGAGAGCAAGCCGGAAAAGAAAAGTCGGGAGACTACATTGATTTTGAGGAAGTAAAACCTTGATGGCGACTCCAGTTCCCGGGATCAATTTCCATTACCTCTTGAGGTGGTGTCAGCAATATCGTGTGCAATCCGGCCTCCTGCGCCCCTTGGATATTTCCGGGGGTATCATCTATAAATAAGGTATGGGCAGCTTCGAGTTGCCAATCGTCTAGTAGTTGCCGGAAGGAGGCAGCGGCGGGTTTTCTATACCCTAATTGATGAGAATAGCCGGCAAAGCGAAAAAGATTATTGAAATGGATGTTGCCCAGGTCGCGCCGGCAGATGGCTTCAAAGCAAGCGTAATGAATGGCATTGGTATTTGAGAAGAGGTAGACCGGATACTCTGCTGCAACGGTTTGCAGCCATTGAATTCTGGCGGGGGGAATGTCGAGCATCATAGCATTCCAGGCAGAGGTGATTTGTTCATCTGTGAGGGGAAGTGCGGTCAGTTCTCTGATGGATTGAAAAAAAGATTCGTTGGAAATGAGGCCGGTTTCTAATTGTTCGAAGAGCGGATTGGCATGGTGTTGGGTGAAGAGCTCATCGAAATTATTTACGCCTAAGCGGCGGAAGGCCTGTGCGGTGAGTTGGTAATTGAGGTTCAGGAAGATGCCTCCCAGGTCGAAAATAATGTTGCGGATGTTTGACATGCAGGAAGCGAAGCTATGTGTTAAAAGGAAACAGATATTCCCTGGGTGATGGTATAGACATAATCGGGAACAAATTGTGTGAGTTGTCCTTTGTCCATCTGCATATAATACCGGGTGATCAGGGAGATATAGCGGGAGATGCGGAAAGAGAGGGAAAGATCGGCGGTGACGCGCGGAAATTTTTTCTTGGGATAGGGATAGAAGGGGATATCGGGTAGTCCTTCAAAAGGGGTACGGAAGGGTTGTTGCAATCCTAAAAAAAGATTCAGCGAGAGGGAGCGGTGTTCATACCAGAGGTTGCTATAGAAGTTCATGCGCCAGTTATCGCGGATCAGGTGTCCGCGTGCATCGAGTCCGAGGATGGTTCGAACCAGTTCTTTGAAGGCCGGGGGAAGGGTATCAAAGATGGCTTGTTTTTCGCGGGAGAATACGCGCCAGTCCTCTTTTTCATAGACTAGACCTGCTCCCAGGTTCCATTTCAGGTTACCGGAATCGGAGCGGAAGGCATAGACGGCGTTCAGTCCGGTTTGCCAGCGCTGGGAGATGCCTCTTTTTTCGTCCCATTGGAAGAATAGAAAGGGTTCTGCGAACACCCTTTTTCTTTTGAGGATCCGGCTATTTTCTTCGTGGTTATTGCGGAAGAGTCCGGCCCGGAACATGGAGTGGAAGCGGTTGGTGGAAGCGACCTGGTCGGTGCTGTTGTAGTTGAGACTCGAGAGCCATTCGAAGGTATGTTTATTGGTAGCATAGAGGAAGGCGGCATCGGCGAGGGAGAAGAGTTCGGCCTGGTCATCTTTGTTATAGAGGAAGCTAAGGCCTCCTACTCCGTAGAGGCGGTTTTCCTGGAGGGAGTCGAGGACAGATTTTTTGAAGAGGGTGACTTGTGCGGTGAGGGGTTGGTAATGCAGAGATAGTATTACCAGCAAGGGCAGCAATGATATTTTTTTCAATGACGACATGGGGTGGCATAAAATTAATAAAATAAGGCAAGGAAGGTGGCGGAGTAATTAGCTGCTTTTAGTTATTTTTCGGTTCGCCGATTGTATTAATATTACCGGATCGGTCCTATAGCTCAGTTGGTTAGACCCTCCCGACCAAGGTCGGGAGGATTGCTGGTTCAGTGCACCAGAGGCGAACCACAGTTTAAAGTGTGGAGTGAAAATTAGTCGCTTTTAGTTATTTTTGCAATTCGCCGGCAGTTAATTTCTTCCGGATCGGGCCTATAGCTCAGTTGGTTAGAGCACCTGACTCATAATCAGGGGGTCCCAGGATCATGCCCTGGTGGG
>JBIIRN010000218.1:0-3778 GCA_044341525.1 Sediminibacterium sp.
ACTGGAAGGCCTGAATAAATCAATCTCCTTAGCGGAAGAAAAATTTAAGGGACTGGTAATTGCCAATTCAGGAGCCAATTTCAGTGCCGGTGCCAATGTTGGTATGATTTTCATGCTTGCCATTGAACAGGAATACGATGAGCTCGATATGGCTATCCGTATGTTTCAAAACAGCATGATGCGGCTGCGTTATTCATCTGTACCCGTTGTCACAGCTCCCCATGGGCTCACATTAGGTGGTGGTTGCGAAATGAATTTGCATGCTGATGCTGTTTGCGCAGCAGCAGAAACCTATATTGGCCTCGTGGAAATGGGTGTAGGATTAATTCCCGGTGGAGGAGGTACTAAAGAATTTGCCCTGCGTGCCGGCGATGAATTGCATCCGGATGAACCGGAAACCAATACCCTCAAAAGCAGATTCTTCTCTATTGCAACTGCCAAAGTAGCGACCTCTGCGCATGAGGCGTTTGGTATGGGAATATTCAGACACGGTACAGACAAAATCATCATGAATATTGGTCGCCGCATTGCGGAAGCAAAAAAACAAGTGATTGAATTATCAGATGCAGGTTATGTAATGCCCGTTCAAAGAAAAGATGTAAAAGTGTTGGGCAGACAAGCATTGGGAGCCCTTTTAGCCGGTATCAATGGTATGTGGCGCGGACAATACGCTTCTGACCATGATGCATTGATAGCCCGCAAACTCGCCTATGTAATGTGTGGAGGAGACATTAGTGAGCAATCCCTGGTTTCTGAACAATACCTGCTCGACCTGGAAAGAGAAGCCTTCCTCAGTTTATGCGGTGAGAAGAAGACACTGGAAAGAATACAAAGTGTACTGAAATCAGGCAAACCGATCCGGAATTAATCTCCGCATCAAATACCGCGCACGCTAGTCAATCTTACTGTATCCAGCTATCAGATGGAATAGACGGCTGTCAATTCTTTTCTGAAAACTCTTTCCGAAGGGCATCTTGCAAAGCCGGATAATTGAATGAAAATCCGGCCATTCTTATCTTCAGGGAAGAAACTGTAGCACTTTTCAGCACTTCAATACTCATCTCCCCCAATAAAATTTTTAGAAGAAAAGAAGGGACAGGTATGCTGCAATATGCATCACCATAAAGGTGTTGCGCCAGTAATCGATTAAACTGACTATTGCTCACCGGATGTGGAGAAACAGCATTGAAGATGCCGTTGATTTCTTCATTTTCAATAGCAAAACTAATCATCCTGCATAGATCAATGTAGTGTATCCAACTGATCATTTGGTTTCCCTTTCCTAAAATCCCTGCCACCCGGAATCGAAGGGATTGAAGAAAAGCAGGCAATGCTCCTCCGTTTTTATCAAGTACAATACCTATTCTAAGGATTACGAGACGCTTACCCATTTCTTCTACTGCACGGATACTTTCTTCCCATTGCCGGCAGGTATCGCCTAAAAAAGAGGGATCTGATGGATCTGACTCCTGAAAACCCGTGACCAGACTGGTTTCAGTATCCGGTCCATACCAACCTATGGCTGAAGCGCTGATCACTGCTTTTACCTGATTGGGATATTTGCTAAGTGCCTCTACAATCGTTTTCGAACCTTCTACCCTACTCTGCAAGATTTCCTCCTTGCGTGATTTTGTCCATCGCTTCTCGGCAACATTGGCACCTGCGAGGTGTACAATATAATCTGCGGAATGAATGGCACTGGCTTCTACCCAATTCCTGGAAGGATCCCACAATGCATACGCATAGTTGGTCTTACCCTGATCAGGAATCCGTCGGGTCAAAATAGTAACCTGATGACCCGATGCCACCAACGAGCCAGCCAAATGATTTCCTACCATACCAGTACCGCCAGTAATCAGAATATGTGCCATAGCTTTTTCAATCTTAATCCTTAACAATTACACTGCGGGAATGTTGTAAAAAAACCCCGGTTCGGCCCCGGGGTAACAACAACAATCACCAGCATAGTAAACCAAAACTTTAATCCGGCTTCTTGCCTTCTAAAAATGAGTTGCGGGTTGAAATTCTGGGTTGATCATTTTCATCCTTCCCTACCGTAACCTTACTATAAAACTGTTCTACAGAAGTAAGGGTATTACCGAACATTTCCATGTTCTTCCTTACATACGCAGGTACGACGTCAAATTCATTATTAGGGTCAGCGGGGTTATTCAGATTAAAAGAAAGATTCCGAAGTTTTTGTAAACGTTCAGCTGCTTTTCTTTTCTGCTCTTCTGCTTCATTGAAATATTGATCTTCCAATACCGGAGCAGCAGAAACTGGTGTCTCCTTTTGCTCTATGGGTTCCTCTCTTACAGTAAACTGAAAATCCAGTGAATCAATCACTTCCTCCATCTCTTCTACCGGTTGATCAAAAGCAGTTACCGGCTGTTCGGTCACAGGCATTGGTGCAGGTGGAATGGGCGGCATGGTCTCTTGAACAGAAGAGAAATGAGCAGCAACCTCCTTTGGCTGCTGCTCGGTTTCTGGTTCTTCATAAATACGAGTGGGCTTACTCAATAAGCCACCTAAAAATATTTCAGCAGGCATACTCGGCTCTCCCTGATTTAAGGTGAAGTCCAACAAGCTCGACACCTGTTCCTCTCGCCTAGCCGGCATAGTAACTTCAACCGGTGCGGTAATTTCCGGACTAAGTTCAAAATGTAATGCCTGGGCTGCTTCCTCTTCTCTTAAACAAGCTTCAATGAAGGGATAAACATCCAAATCTATATTGAAATCCATTTCTTCAGGAATATCATTGACGCGCATAACCACAGGAGCGGGTACTTCGGTATGTTCAACCACCTGCAAATTAACCGGCTCATACATTTCTACTACAGGGGCTAATGTTACGGAAGTTGGCGCAATTTGATTTTGCGTGGATTGCCCCTCCATGCCAAGCACTAATACCACTTTATCAGCATCTTCTTTTTTGTTGCTGGTTTCGGAACTGGGTTGGAAGGGATCCTTGTGCTGAAAACCGGTTGCGACCAATGTGATTCCGATTTTATCACCCAACTGAGGATCATATCCCATTCCGACAATTACATCAGTATCAGGACCTGCCTGCTGACGGAGGTAATTATTGATGATATCCATTTCATCGAGGGTACACTCAAACTCACCTTCAGCACTGTTGATATTGATCAGTATCCATTTAGCGCCAAGAATATCATTGTCATTCAATAAAGGAGACGCCAGTGCCTGTTCAATGGCGAGTTGTGCCCTATTCTCACCTGCCACTTCCGCTTTACCCAAAATAGCAACGCCTCCGTTCTTCATTACTGTACATACATCAGCGAAATCGACAATAATGTGTCCGCGACTGTTAATGATATCCGTGATACACTTAGCGGCAGTTGCCAATACGTTATCCGCTTTGGCAAAAGCTTCACGGGCTTTCAAATCACCATATTGTACCCGCAATTTATCATTGCTGATCACCAGCAAGGTATCTACCAGTGGCTTTAACTGCCGAATACCTTCCTGTGCCTGCTGATGCCGACGAGGTCCTTCAAAAGAAAATGGTGTAGTTACGATACCTACAGTCAATATGCCAAGTTCTTTACAGATCTGTGCAATGATAGGTGCACCACCAGTTCCGGTTCCGCCCCCCATTCCCACAGTGATAAATGCCATTTTGGTATTCAACTCCAAAATTCTTCTGATTTCTTCAAAAGATTCTTCGGTAGCCATTTTACCAATTTCCGGATTGGCACCCGCACCCAGTCCCTGAGTGAGGTGTGGCCCTAATTGTATTTTGTTGGGAACCGGACTC
>JBIIRN010000061.1:0-9724 GCA_044341525.1 Sediminibacterium sp.
GATCGCCTGACTAATTTCAAGAACCGCTTATTATCTATCAATGATACACTTGCCAGAGAAATCGGGCAAAATTTTCCGCTTGACCTGACCATTCCTAAGACCAACAATCAGGCCGGGAAAGGTGATTGGGCTTATCAGTATTTCCACATGACGCCTGCCATCGCAGCCATAACCATTCTCAGTAAACTGCAGAATGATGTGCGCAATTCAGAGGCACAGGTAGTAGAATATTGCCACAAGGAAATTGGAGAGGTTGAAATCATATATGACGAGTTTCAGGCTTTTGCTGCTGCTGATTACAAATATATCATGCAGGGTGAAGAACTGACTATTACTGCAGGTATTGGGGCCTTCAGTAAAAATGCCCAACCATCCATAACGATTGATGGTCGAACAGTTCCCGTTAAGGATGGCTCGGGTGAATACAAATTCGTGGCAAGTGCCCCCGGCACGTATAGTAAGAAAGTACGGATTAATTTTAAAAAGCCTGATGGTACTGATTCCTTCGAGGAAAAAGAAGTGAAGTACACGGTTGGTACCCCCAGCGGACTGGTAGTATCAACTGATAAAACACGCGTTTTTTATGTGGGATTGGATAATCCACTTAGTGTAACCGGCGGAAGTGGTGATGAGAAAGTAAATGTGTCATTTTCCGGCTCCGGAGTTTCAGGGAACAAAACAGGCCCGGGTCAGTACATAGTAAATTGTTCGGCTCCAGGTATTGCTAATGTGATAGCTACGGATGGGAAAAACACCCAGAAACTGACTATCCCAATTAAGAAAACACCCGACCCACTGGCTACAGTTGGCGGAAAGGCAGGAGGAGCCATTCCGGCCAATGTTTTCCGTGCTCAGTTAGGTGTAGCTGCTGAACTTAAAGACTTTGTTTTCGAAGGAGTGAAGTATACAGTTACTGAATTCACCATGATCTTTACCGGTAGAGGATTTCCTGAACTGGAAGTGGCTGAAATCAAAGGTGCTTATTTTGATGATGTAGCCAAACAATACATTAAAAGAAGTGGTGAGAACACAACCATCATCATTGATGAAATCAAGGTTGTAGGACCCGGAGGAACACGAAAATTGCAACAAAATTTATCATTTACGTTACAATAATAGGGTATGAAGAAGTTAATGATTTTTGCTTGTAGCATGGTTGGGCTAATTGGTTGGGCAAATGCTCAATCGGCTTATAAGAAGAAAGCCGGTAATGCGCCCGCTACTAATCAAACAACCCCTGCACCGGCCACTAAACAGCCGGCAGGCGCCAGACCCAACCGAGGCATCACACAAATCGGGAATGCACCTGCTCAGGGAGCCAATGCCAATACAAATCCCGCTACATCAGGAAATGCTGCTGCTAACGCTGCTGTGGGAAATGTACAGATAGATACAATTCCGATTGAGTTTGATACGGTCAGCCGTGTCCAAAAGCCGGAACTGTCATTGAGAAATCCATTTGCAACCGATCGTTCACAAAATCGTGATAGAAAACCCTTGGAATATGAACACCTCCGGGAAGATGATAATATGTGGAGTGAGTTTATCTGGAGAGAAATAGATTCCAGAGAAAAAATCAACCAGAGTTTCAACTATCCGGGAACCGATGAGAATGGAGATCGGCGCTTTTTCTCTATTCTAATCAATGCAATTGAAAATGACTCGATAGTTGCCTTTCAGGATGACATGTTTACCCGACCTTTTTCAAGTGATAAAATAAAACAACAGATAAATGGGAAACTGGATACTACAGACGTAGCAGGTATTGGTACCGACGCAATTGTCAAAAAATCTGTTAGTTTCAAGCCACTTTTTGCATTTGATTCCGTTTATACATTCCGTTTGAAGGAGCAGGTGTTATTTGATAAAGAAGCGAGCCGATTATTTACCCGAATCATTGGAATTGCACCGGTAGCTAAATTTGTGGTAGGTGGTAAATCAGAACCCAAGGCTCTTTTCTGGCTGTACTATCCCGACCTGAGAAGAGTTTTTGCTAAACTCGACGTGTATAACCCCCGCAACTATGCCAGCCGAATGACCTGGGAAGAACTCTTTGAAAGCCGGTATTTCAGCAGTTATATTGTGAAATCCAGCGCTAATAACCCCCAAAACAGAGACTTGCTCCAGATTGTAGGAGGCAACAAATTAATGCGTCTTTACGAGGGAGATGCCATCAAAAACCGGATTTTCGATTTCGAACAGAATCTCTGGCAATACTAATTCCGGAGGTTAAATAAAATGCTAAAAAAGGGGGCAAAAGCCCCCTTTTTTCATTTGAAAATCAAATACTTATTAAATATTTCTGGACTTGTTGTTTATGTGTAAATTAATATTTATCTTCGTTACGGTTTTTCATAGGATATTGGATTTTAAAACGGGACTGGATTTTTATCCTGGTCCCTTTTTTTTATCCCTTATTGAAGTAATTCCAAACGATTTCTGCTTTTGATCTGCCCAGGAGGTTTTCCAGCTTTTCTTTTGGAAGTTCCCTGATTTTTTTGACTGAAGAAAAAGTGCTGAGCAATAGCTCTGCTGTTTTTTTCCCAATGCCGGGTATTTCTTCCAACTCGTTTTTGAAAGTACCTTTCGAGCGTTGGTTTCTGTGAAATTGAATGCCAAAACGATGTACCTCATCCCTGATTTGACGGATCAGCCGCAGGGCATCACTGTTCCAAGGTAATTGAATTGAATTTCGATCACCCGGAAAAAAAATCTCTTCCTTGTTTTTGGCAAGTCCGATCACCGTCATCTTTCCGGTTAATCCTAATTCTTCCAAACTTTCCAGTGCTGCATTCAATTGCCCTTTACCTCCGTCAATCACAATGAGGTCAGGCAAAGACTCACCTGATTCATACAGTCTTTTGTATCTTCTGGATACCACTTCTTTCATGGTAGCGAAATCATCAATACCGGTAACTGTTTTTACATTGAATCTACGGTAATGATCTTTAGCCGGCGAACCATTCTTGAAACAAACCATTGCTGAAACAGGAAACCCACCCTGGAAATGACTGTTATCAAAACATTCTATGTGCTTAGGGATTGCAGGTAAGTGCAGCAGTTCCTGTAAAGAAGCAAGTGTGTTGGTTCTTGATTCATTAGAATCATTACTGGTGTGTAATAACTTTTTATGTTGCAGGTCTTTCTGGTAATAAGCTACATTTTTGAGAGATAGGTCAAGTAACTTTTTTTTATCGCCCCCTTTCGGAACAGTGATAGTTATTCCGATTTCCGGATAACTAAGCGCAAAGGGTACCACAATTTCATTTGCCATGCTGTTAAACTGGCTTCTTATATTCGATATGGCAAAGATCAAAACCTCTTCATCTGATTCACCTAATGAGGTTTCTAATTGTACAGGATGGGTTTGAATAATGGTTCCATTTTGTACCATCAGGTAGTTGACAAAAGCCGTTGCCCCCTCTCTCGAAAGGGTAAATACATCTAAATATCCCTGTAGTTTACCCACGACTACCGACCGTGCCTGATAAGCTTCGAGATAGGAAAGCTTTTTTTGAATCACAGCTGCTTCCTCAAACATGAGTTTTTGGATGGCTTCCTTCAGGTTCTTTTTCAGCAAAGAAGTGACAGGTTGTAAATTACCTTTTAAGATATCTCTTACCTGTTGCAGCGATTCATTATAGTCTTCTTCCGTTTGCCTGTCTTCACAGGGCCCCTTACAATTGCCCAGGTGGAATTCCAGACAGACTTTGAAATTTCCTTTGGCTATATTCTTTTTCGATAAGGGCAACTTGCAGGTTCTCAAAGGAATCATTTGTCTGACCAGTTCCATTAATTCCCGAACTTTTCCCACTGAAGTGAAGGGGCCCAGGTATTCAGAACCATCCGGATACTTTTTTCTGGTAAGAAAAACACGGGGGAAGGGCTCTTTTTTGATAATGATATAGGGATAGGTTTTATCATCCTTCAACATGATGTTGTATCGGGGATGATATTCCTTGATGAGTGCATTCTCGAGTAAAAAAGCATCCTGTTCAGTATCTACTACCGTATACTCTATTTTCCGGATTCTTTTGACTAACTCGTGAGTCTTGTAAGTAGTTCTTTCTTGCGTGAAATAAGAGGCAATTCTTTTACGCAGGTCTTTTGCTTTACCAACATAGAGTAACTTGTTTTCCTCTCCGTAGTATTGATAGATACCGGGTAAATGGGGAAGTCCCTTTGCAATGATGGCAAACTCTTCTTTTGTCATAAGGGCAACTGCTTTTCAGGTTCCCAACTGACATCGATTACTTCATTCGAGTGACGTGAACTATCCGTTGTTTCTGTCTCCCTTGTAATTAGAAATCCTTTGTCTGTTCTCCAACTCAGGTGTTCATTTATAATTTCATTCATCTTCTGTCGGCTTCTTCTGATATCAATTCTCTTCACGAGTTGTGAATTTTCACTGAGAAGGATATCTACATAAGTTAGTTCGGCCTTTTCCGTTTGAAAAGGTCGGTAACTCAGTGTATAGCTTTGGGTACTCAAATCATGCATCACAGTTTCACTGAATAAATACTTATGCTTTGAAAAGTAATCACATGCATCAGTAAATAAATTTGTCAGCAAAAGGAAAGAATCGCGGTTGAGCAACTGTTGTGATGTTTGGTCATTGTTTCTATACCGAAGAGTTCTGGGCAAATTGCGCAGATCATTTTCACTAATTTGTTCTTGCAGGTAAGTACTCAGCGGATAATAATGTGCAGTATCTCCGATAACTGTCTTGCCTTCTTTATTTTTAGCAGTATTATTACAGGCAGTAAATACCAGCAGCAGGGGAATAATAGGGCAGATCCATTTTATCATGGCACAAAATTATTCAAAATAAATGAGGAGGAAATGAAAGCTACTTGCGTGAGGGACGGGTAATACTCATGCGAATTCCGTAGTCAATCAGATTTTCCCTGATGGGGTACTGATTTGAATAGGTAGGCATGTGTTGGTAGCGAATCTGGGGTCCCACTCCCAATATCGCTGTTTTTCCGTTATAGGTTAGCTGGAGACCTGCAGTAGAATTGATGTTCCACCTGCGAAGCAGGTCGTTCCCCTCTGTGTAGTGTTTATAGTCGGAGGATACCAGCCAGGTATTAGCTTTTATTGACAAGGTGGGTTGAACAGAGGTTTCTACAGTTAATCCCCATTTTTTCCCCTCCATCATCTTCCATTGAATACCTACCGGTGCAGATACCTGATAAAGATCGTTGTGGAGAATGGTAGCTCTATAACCATTGTTGTTATTATAGGGAGAATAGAAGCTAATTGTTTCAATTCCTCTGTTATTGACCAGGGAAATTGACGACAAATCATTGGTACGGGAAACAAATGTTTCTATGTCATACCGGCGCAAGTTCAGCTGAAGTCCGGTTGACAATTGTAGTTTGCGACTGATAGAATATAGAACACCGAATCCCATTTCCCAACCAACTGCAGGGCGATGTCTAAGGATATCATTTACACCGGCAGGCACACTCGTGCTGATGGGCAGGTTATTCCCCGATGCACCGGCTGTATTGGCAGAAAGATTAATTTCTTTCAATTTAGTATCCGTCAGACGGCGAAAACTCACTGACGGAGTCATATAAAACTGGAATCCCATCCGGGAATTTTTTATTTTGACCGGACCATTGCCGGTAAACTGAAAATCCTTAAAGAAATCATCGGCAGATTGATGTGTATTTCCACGGGCAGCAGCAAATTGGCGTAATATTTCCCCACTATTCAAGGCATCCGTTTCGTTTTTCTCATCAGCAATGGATTCCAGCAGAATGGATTCTCCAATTGCTGTACTTACTTCAGACTGATGGAGAATTCCGGATTTCATCGTTGGTAAGATCGTTGGTACTTCTTTCAACTCTACAAGAGTCGTACGTTCAATAGCGGCTACAGGGGTGGCGTCGATTCTCCTATTTACATTGATCGACGGGATATTATCTGCGGGTGCCTGTAGAGAGGCTATGGTAGAAAGGGTAATTTGATCGGGAGCAATACTGCTCAAATAGGAAATATTTTTTTCATCCGGGGTCAACTCTTTTTGCTGACTCCCTACATCTGATTTAATAGCATTTGATTTGAATGGAATCAAAGGTAGCTGATGATGGTTGGTCTGGTCATTCAGTAAAGTAGAAACTGTAAGGGCAGAAATGATAAAGAGGGAAATGAAGGTAAGGGCTGGCCAGGAACGATTCCCATGCAGGTCTGTTCTGATCTGATTCCACACCTGATCAGAAGGGTACATACGATGACCTTTTACAGATTCCTGTAAAAATTCTTCAAAAGACTGGTCCTGTAATTGCCTCTTCTTCATTTGTCCAAACCTATATTATCGTTGAGCTGAAGCCAACCAGGGAAATTCATCCCCCGTGGTCGGTTGTTCAATGATTCTCTTTTTAATCAAAATATTTTCCAACAATGCCTTTGACCGGGTATACTGGCTGCGACTTGTACTCTCACCAATCTCCAGCATTTCTCCTATTTCTCTATGACTATAACCTTCAATGGCATACAAAATCAAAACTGTTCTATATCCAACCGGCAATAATCTGATACATTCTACCACTTGTTTTGCCTGCATCAGTGAAGGAATTGTTTCTTCTTTTACCTGCACGATCTCGGCTTCCGCTAATTCAATGTTTTCATTGAATTTTCGGTTTCTCTTCAGAAAATTGATACAGGTATGAACAATGATTCGCCTGATCCAGCCCTCGAAAGAGCCTTTGTTCTGAAAAGTATGTATGTGGGTAAAAACTTTTATAAACGCCTCCTGGAGCATGTCTTCCGCATCCTCCCTGCTGGGAGAAAAGCGATAGCAGATACTCAGCATCTTCGGGCTATACTGGTTGTACAATTCCCTTTGTGCTGCCGCATCATTTTCAAGACATCCGGCAATAATGGCCTGCTCCGTCATGAGGGTCAGTTAATACCCTAAATATAGACAATTTTTACTGCCCAACGCTGCATCTGATTTTCTACTATATATAGATATTAAAAAAAATTCATGTAATCTTCTTTCCGATATGGGGCAGCAATTGAGGTTAAGTTCGTATCTTACTGATTGAGATATATCCTATGCTGCGTAGAGCTTTCTTATCCAGCGTTCTTCCAAATTCGATTGATCAGCAGAATAGTACTGAAGAGCAGTCGTTTGCACCCCCCGGTGGTGGCATAGCCCCCTATTCGGGTAATTGGACGCGCACACAAGTGATTCATCTGCTAAAGAGAACCACTTTTGGTGCAAAACCGGAGGATGTCGCTTATTTTTCTACCCTTTCCTTTTCAGCCGCCATCCAGGAATTAATTAATCCTGCTGCTCCACTTCCCCCTCCCCCTGTAAAAGACTATATACCCGCCACCAGTGTTGCCAGGCCTGATACACAGATTGCCCCCGGTACAACCTGGGTGAATGATTGGGGAGCAGATGGGGGACTCAATTTCAACCGCATCAGTTCTTTTCGAAAGTGGTGGATGGGTAATATGATCAATCAAGACAGAAGTATTCGGGAGAAAATGACAATGTTTTGGCACAACCATTTTGCCACGGAGACTGATACCATTGGTAATCCCATTCTTATATACAGACATCACCAGATATTGAGGGCCCAGGCATTGGGGAATTTCAAAACTATGACCAGAGCCATAACCCTTGATCCGGGTATGTTGGTCTACCTCAATGGTCAGTTCAATACCGCTGCCGCGCCGGATGAGAATTATGCACGTGAGTTACAGGAATTATTTTGTTGTGGCAAGGGACCGGATTCAAAATTTACGGAAGATGATGTAAAGGCAGCTGCGCGTGTCCTCACCGGATGGCGCATCAATACCGCCAACGGGAATGCCTTTTTTGATATCACCCGACATGATAAAAATGCCAAAAACTTTTCATCTTTTTATAATAATACAGTAATACAAGGAAGATCAACTGCTACAGCAGGAGATCAGGAATTAGATGATTTGTTGAATATGATCTTCGCAACCCAAGAGGTTAGTAAGTTTATCTGTCGTCGTCTCTATCGCTGGTTCATTTATTATGACATTGATGCTACTGTTGAGGCAACCATCATTACACCCCTTGCGAATATCTTTGTACAGAACAACTATGAAATAAAACCGGTACTGGAAGCTTTGCTCAAAAGTGAACATTTTTTCCACTCACTCACTATTGGTTGCCAAATTAAGAGTCCTACCGATCTGGTTGTTGGACTATGCCGGGAATTTAGCGTAGCGCTGCCTCCTGCCTCGGATTATGTAACAAATTATGGTCACTTTAATTATCTTTTCTCTTGGGCTTCGAATATGCAACAGATGATCGGTGATCCTCCTGATGTCAGTGGCTGGAAGGCCTATTATCAGGAGCCCATGTTCTATGAGGTTTGGATTAACAGTGATACACTTCCCAAAAGAAATCAATTTACTGATACCCTTGTGGTGAATGGATATACCTTCAATGGGTTTAAACTGGTGATTGATGCTGCCGAGTGGGCTAAAAAATTATCTGCACCCGGAGACCCCAATCAGCTCATCAATGATATCACCGCTTTGATCTTCCGATTAGATATTTCTACCGCTTCGAAGAACCAGTTAAAGCGAGATATTTTATTGGCCGGTCAGGCTTTGGATCATTATTGGACAGATGCCTGGAATCTTTTTATTGCTCAGCCAAGCAATACCGCCAATACCAGTTTCGTGCGTACGCGCCTGCGTGACCTTCTTAAATATTTAATGAATTTATCCGAATACCAGTTGTGCTAATTCATTTATCCTTATCCTGACATGAAAAGAAGAGACTTTCTACAGAAAACTTTACCGGCGGGGATCTTACTCCCCTCTTTCATGAACGGATTTTCTTTCCGGGCATTCGGAATGGATTCACCCGAGCTCTATTCCCTGCTTCAGCCCGTTACTGAAACGGATCATGTCTTGGTAATTGTACAACTCAATGGGGGCAATGATGGATTGAATACTGTAATTCCAATAGAATATTTTGGTAATTATGTGAATGCCCGTAGCAATATCTATATTCCACAGGATAAAGTCTTGCCACTGAATGGTAAATCGGGACTGCATCCTGCGATGACAGGAATGGCTGATTTGTATCAGCAGGGGCAGTTAAAGGTGGTTCATTCCGTAGGATATCCTCAGCCCAATTTTTCCCATTTCCGTGCGACTGATATTTGGATGAGTGCCAGTGACAGCGCCACCATTGTCAATTCCGGATGGGCCGGCAGGTACCTCAATTATGAATATCCGAATTTCCCGAATGGATATCCCAATTCCAGTATGACAGACCCATTGGCTATACAGATTGGCTCTGTTACCTCACTAACATTTCAGGGGCCTGCAGTCAGCATGGGCATGAGTATCAGCAGTGCTACCAATTTTTATAATTTAATTAATGGGGTGGCGGATCCTGTTCCGAATACTCCTGCAGGTAAAGAGCTGGCTTATATACGCAGTGTTTCTCAACAAACACAGCAATATGCGACGGTTATTAAAAATGCGGCAGCTAAAGTAACCAAACAAGGTACCTATCCCACCCCCAATCCCCTGGCAGACCAATTGAAAATAGTAGCCAGGTTAATTGCAGGTGGTTTAAAGACCCGTGTTTATATGGTGAACTATGGCGGCTTTGATACACATTCCGTTCAGGTAAATTCCGCGGATACAACTACCGGTGTTCATGCTAATTTGTTGGGAAATGTGAGTAAGGCGATTAAGGCATTCCAGG
>JBIIRN010000020.1:0-15578 GCA_044341525.1 Sediminibacterium sp.
ACTTGCGGTTGCTGGGAGCAGACGAACGGGTAGTGGGAATGACCTTCTCGGAATTTGGTCGTCGCGTTAAAAGCAATGCCAGTACAGGAACAGACCATGGATCTGCGGCACCTCTTTTCCTGTTTGGAAAAAATGTAATGGGTGGCGTTCTTGGAGACACCCCTAAAGTTCCCACTACTGCAACGGTAGGAGACAATGTACCCTTCCAATATGACTTCCGCAGTGTATATGCAACCCTGCTTTCTAAGTGGCTTTGTGTAGATGACAGAGACCTGGATCAGATCATGCTGAAAAACTTTCAGCAACTTCCCTTGGTGCAGTCCATCGGCTGTAAAAAACCGGTTGATCTCTCGGGTGAACAACTGATCAGTAACTATCCCAATCCTTTTACCAATTCCACTGTGATTACTTTCAAAACAGCCGGAGGGCACACCCTTATTCAAGTAATGGATGCTTCGGGAAGAGTAGTCGCTAATCTCACCGATAAAGAATATCCTGCCGGTACCTATACAGTAGTTTTCAATAGCGGTCTGCTTCCCAGTGGAATGTATTATGCCCGTTTACAAAATATGGCCATTCAGCAGGTGCGCCCCATGCTGAAAGTGAAACCTTAGTTCGGCTTCATTTAGTTTTGTATTTTAGGGCATGGAATTATCTATCAATACACCTGCGCTGCTTTTTCCCGCCATCAGTCTCGTGATGCTGGCATATACGAATCGCTTCCTTGCTTTATCCAGTCGTGTTCGGAATCTGCATGACAAATACCAGGGCCACGATCAGAAGCAGGTTATATGGGGACAAATCAAGAACCTTCGCTATCGCCTCAAACTGGTTAAACACATGCAAACATTGGGGGTGATGAGTTTTCTGATGTGCATATTATGTATGTTCCTGATTTATCGCAATTACGACACCATGGCGCAGATAGTTTTTGGGTTGAGTCTCTTACTGTTTGCCGGTTCCCTGTTCTTGTCATTGCTGGAAATCAGGTTAAGTACCAGGGCTATCGAACTGGAATTGAGCGATATGGAGGGACTGGAAGACCCTTCAGTTTTAGAGTACCTGAAAAACAAACTGGAGGGGAAGGAGTGATGTTCCTCTTTTAATTGTTAAAGACCGGCTGTTCATTAGCGGGTGTCAGTTTTCGCTCACCTATTTGCTGTCTCCACATCGCATAGTACAATCCCTTCTCAGCCAGCAATTCAGTATGGGTGCCTGTTTCAATGATCTTTCCTTTTTCCAGCACATAAATGCGATCAGCGTGCATGATGGTACTTAATCGGTGTGCAATCATTACCGTGATTTGGCGCTTTTCTGCAGAAATGGCTCGAATAGTATTACTAATCTCGTCTTCAGTGATACTATCTAAAGCAGATGTGGCCTCATCAAAAATCAGTAAGTTGGGCTGTCTGATTAAAGCCCGGGCGATAGATAATCTTTGTTTTTCTCCCCCGCTCAGCTTTAATCCGCCTTCACCAATCACCGTATCAATCCCTTTCTCCGCACGCGAAAGTAGTTTGGAACAGCTGGCTTTTTGCAGTGCCTCCTGCAATTGTTCTTCAGAGGCGTTGGGACAAACAAAAAGTAGGTTTTCACGAATCGTACCGGCAAAGAGCTGAGTATCTTGTGTAACAAATCCAATCTGACTTCTCAATTCATCAAATACAATTTCTTCGCTGTTGATATGATTGAATTGTATCGTTCCTTGCTGGGAATGGTAAAGTCCGACCAGTAATTTCATGAGTGTACTTTTTCCGGCACCGCTGGGTCCGACAAAAGCCACTGTTTCCCCTCTTGCAACTGAAAAACTTACATCCTCCAGAGCGGGGTAAAGAGCAGATTGGTGCTTGAATGAAATATGGCTGAAACTGAGATGGGCAATATCACCCACATTGCTGGGATGCGTTGGCTTAGGTTCAGCTGGTTTCTGCATGAGCTGGTGGAAATTATGTAATGATGCTTCTGCTTCCCGGTAGGCAAGAATGATGTTCCCGATTTCCTGGAGCGGACCAAAAATGAAGAAGGAATAGAAGGTGAGTGTCATAACCTCACCTGCAGTCAGCTTCCCATTGAACACCAGCCACAATAAAGTGAACATGATGATTTGCCGAAGAAAATTCACAAACGTTCCCTGGATAAAGCTCAGCGATCGAATACTTTTTACCTTTCTTAATTCTAGTCCGAGAATTTTATAAGTATTCTTGTTGAGCCGGGTAATCTCCTGATCTGTTAGTCCCAGACTCTTCACTAATTCGATATTACGCAGGCTCTCGGTAGTACTTCCTGCCAACATGGTAGTTTCTTTTACAATATTCTTTTGGATGATTTTTATTTTCTTGCTGAGTAAACTAGTCAACACTGAAAGAAAGATGATGCCCAAGGTATAGATAGGCATGATAGACCAGTGCAGGCGAAAGGAATATACGGAGATAAAAACAATACCCACCAGGATACCAAATAGAACATTGATAAAAGAAATTATAAATTTTTCAGTATCTGCTCGAACCTTGGTAAGTATAGAAAGTGTTTCGCCGCTGCGCTGGTCTTCGAATTCCTGGTAAGGTAATTCCATGGAATGCTTGAGTCCATCAGTAAATATTTTCGCCCCGAATTTTTGAACAATCACATTGCTGAAATAATCCTGAAAAGCTTTCGCTATTCTTGATATCATTGCAACGCTTATCAGAATTCCTAAAACACCTAACACGCCCCAGATAAATTCTGAGTGGGTACGGGTACCGGTAGCGATGAATTTTTTATTGGCATCAAAATATCCTTTTTCAAAGGGGTGGAAGGCGTATAAGTCGAGGAGCTTACCGAAGAAGTAAGGGTCGAGCATGGAAAAGGACTGGTTGATAGCTGCCAGTAATAAAGCCAGTGCCACCAGCCAACGATAGGGTTTTAGGTATTGAAGTAACAATTTCATAATACAGGGTTTACAGCGCAGGTACTTTCGCTCACCGCAAAGGTGGCATAAACCGCTGAATTTGCTGTTTTTTTTATTGTTTGGTTCTCGGATGGGGGTTTTCCCCTGACTGTGAACAACTAAGTACGGGGGATAGGGTGAGGATGGCTTTTGATTGTAGTAAATTACGTAAAACCTTTCCCATGAGATGGAGAAAATTCAATGGTGAGTCGATCGCTCAACCAATCCAGGATGCGGTTAGAGAAACCATACAGCAAGAGGTAGCCAATGGCGTAAAGCTCAAAGTATGTATTGGAACAGATAGTCAAGTGAAGGCAGATATCACAGAGTTTGCTACGGTCATTGTCTTTTTACGCGAACATGCCGGCGGCTTTATGTACATCCACAATGAAAAGGTTCGGCAGCATTTTCATATCAAGGAGCGCATGTTAATGGAAGTAGCAAAAAGTATTGAAGTGGCTTATGCCTTGTGTGATACATTTATTGAATATGGGGTTGATCTGGAAGTGCATGCCGATATTAATACCAATCCACAATTTAAAAGCAATGATGCCCTTCGGGAAGCTATGGGCTATATATTGGGAATGGGGTTTGCCTTTAAAGCTAAGCCGGAAGCTTTTGCCAGTAGTTGCTGTGCCGATAAAATGGTGAATTAATCTATCGCTTACCCCTGCTCTCTCCCCAATGCTGGTTTTTTTCTTCGAGGTAATTAAGCAGATCCTCTTTGCCGCTTTTTTTTATAGCACTGGTGATAAAAAAACGGGGGAGAAATTGCCAGTCTTTTCTAAGTTCTTCTTCCCATTCTTTGATGTTTCGGGCGACAGCACCGGGCTTTGACTTATCCGTTTTGGTAAATACCATGGAAAAAGGAACCTTCCAGTGATCCAGTTGGTTGATGAATTCCCGGTCAATCTTTTGAGGAGGATGCCTACTGTCAATCAGCACCATCACTTCAGTGAGGTTTTCCCTTTTGCGCAGGTAGCCGGCAATCATTTTTTCCCACTGGTCTCTTTCAGTCTTGGCGGTTTTCGCATAGCCGTATCCGGGTAAGTCTACCAGATACCAGCGAGATTTTTTTCTTTTATCATCTGCTCGGCTGCCGGTGATATCAAAATGATTGATTAACTGAGTTTTTCCCGGTGTAGCAGATGTTTTCGCCAAATTTTTTTGTCCGGTCAATAAATTAATCAGGGATGATTTACCCACATTGCTTCTTCCAATAAAAGCATATTCAGGCCTGTCGGGAGGAGGACATTGGTCAACCTTTGCAGAAGAAATTAAATACCTGGCCTCTTGAATCGACATAAGCAACAAACATTACAGTAGAATTATTTTTTCTTTTTCAGGATCAGACTATCAGCAGGATATTTTCTTTTCATGCTGTCTCTCACCGCTTCACTCCAGTTAATCAACGTTTGTCTTTCCGCTTCACTGAGTCTAGCTTCTTTGTGTAATACCGTATAGGATTCCAACGGCATTTCTCCTTCTTTCACCTGTTCGATACATTCTTCCAGTTTATGGTATTGTTTAGCAATACGATATCCACCAAACTCATTGAGGTTAAAATGTTTCTTGCCATCCTGAATATGATCATTCAACCACCAGGCCACTGGCTGGATTTCAGCGTAGAAGGGATAACGGGTATTATTGGAATGACAGTCATTACAGGCTTTGTCAAAAATTGCGGCTACACTATCGGGAACCGGATAGCTTAGTGCAATGTCTTTGCTTTTGTCGGCTGAATTATTTTTAGCGGGTCTGAAGGCCTGGATGACCAGCAATGCAACTAAAAGGAGCAACAGAATTTTTTTGGTCATATATCAAGATTAGCAGTGTAATTATTTGCTGTAATGTAAGTATAATTTACATAAATTACTTTTCTATCAGGCAAATTCCTGTCATCTCGGTCGGCACAGGCAATGCCATCCATCGCAGTATGGTAGGAGCCAGGTCACCCAATTTGCCACTATCTAATTTTCCGCGATAATTTTTATCGACAAAAATAAGCGGTACGGGGTTGAGGGTATGAGCTGTATTGGGTGAGCCATCCTCATTGATCATATAGTCTGCGTTACCATGATCGGCCGTTACTAAGATGGTATAATCTTTTTCCAGTGCTGCAGTTACTACCCGCTTAACACAGGCATCCACCGTTTCTACTGCCCGGATGGCTGCGGTAAACACTCCTGTATGACCAACCATATCTGCATTGGCATAATTGAGACAGATAAAATCTGTTGTGCCTTTTTCTATTTCGGGAATCAACAAATCAGTAATTTCCACTGCACTCATTTCCGGCTGTAAGTCGTAGGTGGCAACTTTGGGTGAGGGTACCATGATGCGGCTCTCACCCGGGAAAGTATCTTCCCTGCCCCCATTGAAGAAAAAAGTAACGTGCGGATATTTTTCAGTTTCTGCAATTCTGATTTGTGTTTTACCATGGCTCGCCAGCACTTCTCCCAAGGTATTATTCAGGTTATCGTTTTCAAAAATTACCCCAACCCCCCGGAAAGTCTGGTCATATTGAGTCATGGTGGTGTAGGTGAGTGATAACTTCTTCATGCCGAAGTCGGGGAAATCTTTTTGTGAGAGTGCCGTGGTGATTTCCCGGCAACGATCGGTTCTGAAATTGAAACAAATCACTGCATCTCCTTCGCTGATCTTAGCTATCGGCGCACCCTTATCATCGATTAATACTGTTGGTAAAATGAATTCATCTGTGGTGCCTGCGGCATAAGAATTTTCAATGGCGGTCAGGGCATTGGGTGCCGTGGGTCCTTCCCCTTTTACCAAACAATTATAGGCAAGTTGTACCCTTTCCCATCTTTTGTCTCTGTCCATCGCATAATATCTCCCACTAACGGTAGCAATCTTTCCGGCAGATTGCTGTAAAAATTGCTCTAGATCTGCAATAAATGCCTGACCGCTTTTTGGGTCTGTGTCGCGGCCATCTGTGAACAGGTGTAGGTAAACCCTTGAAAGCCCTTGTTCTTTACAGAGCGAACAAATTGCTTTCAGGTGGTCAGTATGGGCGTGAACTCCCCCATCACCCAGGAGTCCCATCAGGTGCAGCGCCTTATTATTATCTCGGGCGGTGGTAAGCGTATTCAGTAATACGGGATTGGTGAAGAAGCTTTTATCGCGGATGGCGACATGGATTCGTTGTAATTCCTGATAAACGACCCTCCCTGCACCAATATTCAGGTGCCCCACTTCACTATTTCCCATTTGTCCGTCGGGCAGGCCAACCGCCTCACCACAGGTGATCAGTGTAGCATTGGGGTATTGCTGGTACAATGAACTAACAAAGGGCACTTTGGCCTGTTGAATCGCATCTGCTGAGGGCACTTTTCCTAGTCCCCAGCCATCCATTATAACTAAAATTACCTTCTTACTCATACACAAATTTACAATTTTAGCAACTAAGCGATTTGCATATCTTTTGTGAAATAGCGGCAGAATGGTACTTTTGGCATATTATTGGTATGGCTGACAAAAACTATTTTATTATGCGGTGGATGATGTTGTTTTTGTTGATGACTGTAAGCTATGTTTTACCGGCCCAGCAGCAGGATGTGGCTGAATTACTGACTGCTTTGAAGTCAGGTAATGCCCAGCAGGTAGCCGAGCATTTTGATGCTATGGTTGATCTGAAATTTCCTGAAAAAGATGAGATAAAAAATGTGGGAAAGAACCAGGCGGAGATGGCACTCAGGAATTTCTATTCTGAGAATAATATCCGTGGTTTTGAAAAAATTTCGGACCGGGAGATTGGTAATACGATGTACATGACCGGCCGTCTCATCAATGATGGTAAGGGTTATAGTGCCACTTTTATGTTACGGCTGATCAAGGGCAGACATTATATTATAACGGTCAGAATCAACTGATCCGAAATAGAATTGACTTCACCTCTTTATCTGCATACTATGGCGGATACTTACGAAAAGCAGTTACACCAATTGCTCACCCTGGCACTGGAGGAGGATGAGGGAAGTGGTGATCACAGTACACTCAGTTGTATTCCTGCCGGCAAGTCCGGTAAAGCCATTTTAAAAGTCAAGCAAGAAGGGATTTTAGCCGGTATGCAGGTTGCAGCCACCATTTTTCGGTTAAGAGAATCCGGTATAAAATTTAATCCCCTGATGGAGGATGGGCAGTTCATGAGGCCGGGCGATATTGCTTTTGAGGTAGAAGCTGATATGAGAACCCTGCTAACTTGTGAGCGGCTGGTTTTGAATTGTATGCAGCGCATGAGTGGAATTGCGTCGCTTACCAGAAGTTATGTGGATTTGCTCCAAGGGCTGCCTGTTCGGTTACTAGATACCAGAAAAACTACCCCCAATTTTCGGCTGCTTGAAAAAGAAGCGGTTAGAATTGGCGGTGGATATAACCATCGTTTTGGTTTGTATGACATGATTATGCTGAAAGACAATCACATCGATTTTTGTGGTGGAATAACCCCTGCTATCGAAGCAGCTTACACTTACATTAAGACGAAAGGGCTTTCACTTGCTATTGAAGTGGAAGCCAGAAACCTAGAGCAGGTAGAGGAGATTTGTCGGGTGGGTGAAGGGAAGGTCTTGCGTATCATGCTGGATAATTTTACGCCCGAAGCAGTCCGCGAGGCAGTCTTATTCATCGCCGGGAGATTTGAAACGGAGGCGAGTGGAGGTATGCGCAAGGACAATCTGCTCGATTATGCAAAAACCGGAGTTGATTTTATTAGTGTGGGCGGTTTGATTCATCAGGCCAGGAGTCTTGATTTGAGTCTGAAAGCTGTGATCTCTTAACATCGGAATATGAAAAAGAAAAAATCATCTCCCTTCGATACTATTGTATATAGTACGGATCCTTCTTTTCAGAAACCGGAAGAAGAATCTCCGGAGGAAACGCTTCCATCCGGTGATCAGGTTTTACGAGTCTTATTAGATAAAAAACAACGGGCCGGAAAGGTTGTTACTTTGATCACCGGCTTCAGGGGGAATGATGCCGATCTGCAAGTGCTTGGAAAACAGTTACGCAATCATTGTGGAACAGGTGGCAGTGCAAAAGATGGAGAAGTGATTATTCAGGGAGATCAGCGTGAAAAGGTATTTCAGTGGTTGTTGAAAAACGGATACAGGCAAACCAAACGTATCGGATAAAGTATTCCCTGTTAATCCAATTCCAGGTTCAGTCTGTCTTTTAGTTTTTTCACCAGCGGATATCTTTCCGTCATGAATTCAAATTTTTGTCGGGTATTCATCCGAAGATGGGCAGGTATTTCTTCGCGTTCTCCTGCTTCTACAAGCATTTCAAAATGTATCGACCGGTTATTGAACTGTTGGTGTAGAAAATCAAGTAATTTCATCCGTTCCGCTTCGATGAATTTTTGTGAGGTGACCGAAAAAACCGTGATCACGATTTTAATATCATTCTCAATCTGTAAACGGGCAGATTTGAATGCAGCTGCGGCAGAATGTTTTTTCTCTGCCTCCAGTGCTCTGGCATATTCGTCCCAGCAAGCAGCCAACTTTTCCGAATGGAGAACCTGTGCTTCCTTTACTTCCTCGATGTTATATTCATTTCCATATTTTTCCCGCAGGGCTGAAAGCAAGTTTTTCTTTTCTCCATTGCCCAGGGTGTTGCGGGTAGTTGGTGAGACAGGTTGCTGAACAGGGGTGGGGGCAGGTGTTTGTTTAACAATTGTTTCCTTGTTTGTCACTGTAACCGAGGCTTTTGCCGGTGTGGGCGGTGGAGGAGCAGGGGTTACAGAGGCAGCAATAGGTTCCTGGGTCGGGTTGATGGACTGAATCGGTCTTTTTTTGATCAGTATTGGATTATCCAGTCGTTTTTTTTTCACTACCTGTTGCTGGTCGGTACTCAGTTCGATTGCCTGATGCAGAAAATTGAGTTTAATGAGTGCCAGTTCCAGGTGGAGTCTTTTGTTGCGGGCCTGGCGGATCTCAATCTCTGCATTACTTACAATATTAAGTGCACTGAGAATATAGGCGCCATCCGTTTGCTTGGCCACCGAACCAAATTTTTCCCGCAAGCTTTCGACTACATCCAGAATAGCAGCACAGGCAGGGTCTTTACTCACCAGGAGATTTCTATAAAAAGAGGAGAATCCATTCAAGATCAGGTCTGCTTCAAATCCTTTTTTGTGAATTTCATCATAGAGCAGCAGTACTCCCGACAGATTTTCCTGCATAAGTAACTCATGGAAGCGGAAATAATAATCTTCATCGAGTATGTTGAGATGTTCCAGAGTCTGCTGGTAGGTTACTTGCCCGCCGGTGAAGCTCACCATTTTGTCTAAAATGCTCAGGGAGTCACGCATGCAGCCCTCACTCTTTTGAGCGATTAGTTGTAAGGCCGATTTTTCAGCCTGTATATGTTCTTTTTCCGTGATCTCTTCCAGATGAGCGACTGTGTCTGCCTGGGTGATGCGTTTGAAATCGAATATCTGACAGCGGCTCAAAATAGTTGGAAGAATTTTATGCTTTTCGGTGGTTGCCAGAATGAAGATGGCATGTGCAGGGGGTTCTTCCAACGTTTTCAGAAATGCGTTAAAGGCGCTGGAGCTAAGCATGTGTACCTCGTCTATGATGTACACTTTATATTTTCCGGCCTGAGGAGAGAAGCGCACCTGGTCTACGATATCCCGGATATCTTCTACGGAATTATTACTGGCGGCATCGAGTTCATGTATATTGAGAGAAGTACCAGCATCAAAGCTGACACAACTTTCACATACATTACAAGCCTCATTATCCTGGGTAAGATGCGTACAATTAATTGTTTTTGCGAGGATCCGGGCACAGGTTGTTTTACCAACGCCACGGGGGCCGCAAAACAAAAAAGCATGTGCCAGCTGTTGCTGCCGGATGGCATTTTTCAGGGTAGTGGTGATGTGGGATTGACCCACTACGGTTGAAAAATTTTGCGGGCGGTACTTACGGGCGGAAACAACGAAATTCTCCATATCAGGGTTGCAATATACACACTGGAATAGAATGCCGACTCAAACTTGGGCGGGGATTTGTACACAAAAAAAGGGGGGGAGGCCGGTTATTTGTATTCCATCACCGGATGGCGCTCAAAAGGGTGATTCGGGTCGAACCAATAGCGATAAGTGGTCAGCCTTCGGCACTGGCTGGCCCCCAGACTTTTATAAATATTAATCATTTTGGGGTTCCATTCTCCTGCCCAACCCATTTCATACTCATCATACCAGTTATTTCTTTTTAATGCGAGTCCGCACTTATAAATCAGGTAGCTATCAATACCCAGTGATTGAAACTTGGGTATCACCCCGAAAACCAGTCCGATCAGTTTTTTATTGCTGCCCCTCCATTTCATCCACAACAAGTGTAGTTTTTGTGACCAGCCCATTTTCCCCTTGAAATATTTAAAATATTGATTAAGGTCGGGTATATTAACGAACATGGCTATGGGCTGGTCTTTGTAATAAGCGAACCAGATTACCCGCTCGTCCATAATGGGTTTCATCTTCGAA
Source organism: Sediminibacterium sp. (assembly GCA_044341525.1). GTDB lineage: Bacteria > Bacteroidota > Bacteroidia > Chitinophagales > Chitinophagaceae > Sediminibacterium. Next base: position 10,431 of record JBIIRN010000020.1, read on the forward strand.
AACATTTTAACAACGTTTTCGAGTGTGATCTCTTTTACTTCCCCGTGTTGTGCCCAGGCGGCATTATAGATGGCAACAAAGTCAGCCGCATACTTTTCTATCCGGTTCATTTCAATCTGTCTGGCGGTATATTCTGGTTTGTCACGAAATCTGTCATGTCGTTCGGCGAATCTGAGTGGCAAAGGGTCTCGTACAAACGTATTATAGTAATACTGGTTATAATAATTTTTAAAACCAAAGTTTTCAAACAAGGCGGCATAATAGGGCGGGTTAAAAGCCATTCCGTACATGGGTTCCTTGTCGAATCCTTCTACCAATACTCCCCACCATTTGTCTCTTTCCCCGAAATTGATCGGCCCATCCATTCCCGCCATACACCTGTCGGTTAACCAGTGTTGTGCCTGCAAAAAAAGCCGGTTAGCTGCCTCCTGGTCATTGATACAATCAAAGTAGCCGATTCCCCCCACGGGAACATCAGTACCTCGGGTCTTATATTTTTTATTGGTAAAGGCGGCAATCCGTCCAATGGTTTGTCCGGTTTCATTCAACAACAGCCAACGGCAACATTCTCCGTATTTGAATAGATTATTTTTTTTTGGATCAAAAACATCGTTCACTTCCTGGTCGAGCGGGGAGATATAACAGGGATTATCCCGGTTGATCCAACGGTTAAAGCGCAGGAATTCTGCGGCTTTTTTTGAATCGTTAACTTCTACTAGATGCATGTCTTACCGAAACCATTTTTACAAAGGTACTAAATCCTTTGGCGGCGGATTACTTATCGTTCAAAGAGTTTAGCTTCCATACGGGCATCATGTCCATAAATATCTTTTCTGAAATTCAGTTGTCCATCCCGATCTACCCAGGCAGTAAAATACACCAGCAATACAGGAACTCCTTTGGGTAAAGTCACCCATTGCTCTTTTTTTAGGTGCATGGCTGAGTCAATTCTTTTTTCTGTCCAGCTGGGGTCATTTCTCAAAAGGTAGGTTGCAAATTTTTTAGGTTCGCCAATGCGGATACAGCCATGGCTGAGACTCCGGTTCGATTGCTGGAATAAATTTCTGTTGGGGGTGTCGTGCAAATAAATACTATAGTTGTTGGGGAATAGAAATTTAACCAGACCGAGGGCATTCCAAGGGCCGGGTATTTGTCGGATAATGGGGGTTTTCCCTCTATAGCCAGTAATTTCCATGTGGTTCTTGGCAAGGTAGTTTGGATTTTTTGCCAGCGCAGGCATGATTTCTTTGATTACAATGCTTTCCGGTACATTCCAGTAGGGACTGAACACGATGTACCTCAACTGGCCACTGAAAATAGCAGAACTATTTGCTGCCGTGCCAACGATTACCCGCATGTCATAATTCCAGCGACTGCTGTCATAGACATGCATTTTAAACTCCGGAATATTGACCAGAATATAATTGGAATCATTTTCCGCAGGTAGCCAGCGAACTCTTTCCAGGTTGATTAATATCTGCCGTATCCTCTTTTTAATAGGAACATTGAGCTCACTCACCATTTTATTACCAATGGTTCCATCCACCGCTAATCCCATCCTCTGCTGGTACCTACGGGTAGTCAGGTAGAGTGCGCTATCGAACTGCTCATTCAGTGGTTCGCCCAGTGAAGAGTCTCCAAAATATCTCAGACGTTGTTTGATGGTTAATATTACTCGGCCCGAATCACCGATATGAAGCGGTTTTGACAGGGGAAGTAAGGTGTCGGGTTCCGGTTTCCTGGATAAGGCAATGTATTTTACCAACTGCTCTTGCAACAGGGCGTATTGTCTGTTTTGTAATTTGTTTTGTTGCGGATACAGTTCTCCGGTAGTAACGGCATTGCCCAGCATTTCTGTCAGGTTAATTTTTTTTCTGGGTATGAACCAACCCAATTCACTGGTGTTGATGTTACTACCCTGAAAAGTTTTTGCAGAGTATAAAAAGAATTGTCCGGTGAGCAGTAATTCAGTTGCTGTTGTTCTTTCCTTTAGAATATTTGCTTTGATCTTTTTTTTCTGAAGAATAGAATCTTTTAATCGGTTGAGTCGGGGATTATGCAGACTGCTGTCTTCCATATCCTGGATATAATTATTTTCCAGGTTAATGAAGTTCTGGGCTTGTTCAGATAATCCGGATGAATCAATCCAGGCATATTGAAAATTCCTTCCCCGGTAAAAGTCCATATACTGTTCCGCGTAAGCGGCATAGCGGGTTTCTGATGCGAGAAATTCTGCTATTTGACTGCTGTCAAAAAACAGGTTGTTGAAGGAACTGGTGGGCGTAATAGTTGTATCACGAATAACTGGCGCCCGATCTTCACTGAATAGGTTGCATTGTTCGAAGAAGAAAGGAACCAGCAATAAGAATAAAAAATACTTGACTCGCATTTTGAAACTGATTATGAATTCGTTGGGTTGGAGTGTACGATCAGTGTAACTGCAACCAGTCCGGCAGTCTCTGTTCTCAGCCGGGTCTGGCCCAGACTAACAGCCCGGTAACCCTTACTCATTGCTGCATTAATTTCCTCAGTGGTGAAATCACCTTCGGGTCCGATGAGTATTCTTGCTTTATCTGTTGCTTGACAACCGGCCAGTGGTAGCTTTTGCCCATCGCCACAATGGGCGATCCATTGACTGCTGAGGGCGGGAAATTCCATCAGCTGCGTAAAGCTGATCGGTTCCAGCAGTTCCGGTAAAAAATATTGTCTGCTCTGTAACAAGGCGGATATCAGAATTGCCTCCAACCTTTCCCTTCTGATTTTCATTTGTTCTGTTCTCTGGCAAATGATGGGTTGAAATGCTGCTATTCCAATTTCAGTGGCTTTTTCCAGCAGCCATTCCAGTCGCTGAGGATTTTTCAAAGGAGATAAACAAAGCGTCAACTGAACAGCAGGTCGCTGGTGATGACTGAAAGAAATGCATTGTACCTGCGCGCTTTTTTTACCGCTGACCAACAGATTGCCGGTGGCTGATAGGCCCCTGCCATTTGTGATCTCAATCATTTGACCTTCCCGCATGCGCAAAACCTGCAGACAATGGCGGGTACTCTCTTCACTCAGGGACAGAAGGGTAGACTGCTCCGAAAGGTCCGGTTCATAAAACAGCGGAAGTGTCATGCCTGTAAAAATAATACTAAAGAAAGTCTCTTGTTAAGGGATTTCTTAGAAGGGGCGGGCATCATCTATTCCTTCATCGAAATTAGTGTCATTCATTCGGCTCCCTTTCTCCACGAATAGTTTAGCGCCATCTGCACCGGAACCAACAGGACTATCCGGTGGGCGGGTACCCATAGATCCCCATTTGCCACCACCGCCTCTATTGAGGTCATTGGGGTCATCTTCAAAACGCTGGATATGCAGATGGGCTCGCAGATTTACCGAATCGAGCTCACCGTTTCTGTGCTTGGCAATTCTGATTTGCACCATTCCCTCTGTACTCTCTCCGAGTTCATTTGTGCGGATATCGTGGTATTCCGGTCGATAAATGAACATAACCATGTCGGCATCTTGTTCAATGGCACCGGATTCTCGCAGGTCACTTAATTGAGGGGTTTTGCTCTCTTTTCTGGTCTCAACAGCACGGCTTAGCTGGCTGAGGGCAATGATCGGAATGTTTAATTCTTTGGCCAGGGCTTTGAGGTTGCGGGAAATACTGCTGATCTCTTGTTCCCGGTTGGTATTTCTGTCGGTCATGCCTCCCATGAGCTGCAGGTAGTCGATAATGATCAGACCGACCTTGTTCTTGTTCACCAATCGACGGGCTTTGGCCCTGAATTCGAAAATATTGAGTGAAGCTGTATCATCGATAAAGATAGGAGCTGATTCCAGGCGCTTGATGCCGCGGGAAAGCAATTGCTCATATTCGTAGTTCTCCAGTTTACCCCGGGTGATTTTTTTCATGTCAATCTCACTTTCCGCACTTAGTATCCGCATCACGAGCTGTGAAGCACTCATCTCTAAGGAAAAGAATCCAACGGGTATGGGTCGGGTAGGATGTAAGGCAGCATTGCGTGCCAGATTGAGTGCGAAAGCTGTCTTACCGACTGAAGGACGGGCAGCCAGAATGATTAGGTCAGTGGGTTGCCAACCGAAAGTTATCTTATCGAGTTTAACAAAACCACTGGGCACACCGGAGATGTCTTCCGTTTTGGTTCGCAGCAGGTCAATTCTGTTCAGGGTCTCTGCGATTGCATCTCCTATTTCTGTGAAATTCTTCTTTAAATAGTTGTTGGTGATATGAAACATCTTGGCTTCACTCTCATCAAGCAAATCAAAAACATCGGTACTGTCTTCATAAGCCGATCCGATGATCTCTCCGCTGATGCGAATCAATTCCCGCTGGATGAATTTCTCCAGGATAATGCGGGCATGGGTTTCAATATTGGCGGATGAAACTACCGAATTAGTCAGGCGCGTGAGGTAGTAAGCACCCCCCACCTGGTCAAGCATTTCCTGGGTTTTCAATTCCTCTACTACCGTGAGCAGATCGATGGGCATGTTTTTTTGCTGCAGGTCATGCATCGCCCTGAAAATTATTTGATTAGCATCTGTGTAAAAACACTCGGGCTTCAGAATTTCTGTGACGGTATCGTAGGCACTTTTTTCCAGCATGATGGCGCCCAAAACAGCCTGCTCCAGGTCTCTCGCCTGTGGAGGCACTTTTCCATACAATAGGGGGGAAGGGTCAGCTACACCTGGCTTTCTTCTTTTTCTGTCTTTGTTGATCGGGGAAAGATCCATTACGCTTCAATTCAGTCGGTCAATAAATGGGTCGGACATCGAACCAACTGTCGGGGGAGAAACAGTTAGCTGGAACCGGACAGCGAATATATATCTAAGCGGGCGGGGGCGGAAATTATTTTCGCCAATATTTCTTTCACAGCTTATGCACCCGCTATACACATTGTTCGGCCCACTTTCCACCAGATTTAAGGGATTATCCACTTTTTTTATCACCGAGAATAGTTGGGCCATTTTACTCAGTTCAGTTTTTTGATTTTTTTCACTGAGGTGGGCATCCAATAATATTCATGTATTTTTGGGCACCTTATTAAGAAAGAAATGACCATCAGTTACAATTGGTTAATGGATTATTTGCCGGAATTACCTGAACCGGAAAAACTCTCACAGATTTTAACTTCCATCGGA
>JBIIRN010000019.1:0-15724 GCA_044341525.1 Sediminibacterium sp.
ACCCGTTATGAAAGTATCCGAGGAGGCCTTCAGGGGCTGGTTGTGGGAGAAGTGCTCGATTGTCATCCCCATCCCAATGCCGATAAACTGAAAGTGACCCGGGTTGCTATTGGAGGGGCAGAAGATTTGACAATTGTTTGTGGTGCCTCCAATGTGGCGGTGGGACAAAAGGTGATCGTGGCTCCTGTTGGCGTTACTATTTATCCTACTACAGGGGAGCCCTTGACTCTGCGGAAAGCTACTATTCGGAAAGTGGATAGCGAGGGTATGATTTGTGCAGAAGATGAAATTGGCATGGGCACCTCCCATGAGGGAATTTATGTGCTGCCGAATAACCCGGCAGTAGGTACACCCCTGGCAGAATTATTTCCTGTATATACTGATTGGATTTATACCATCGGACTCACCCCCAACCGAATGGATGCGATGAGTCATGCCGGTGTTGCCCGAGATGTAGGGGCTTATCTTACCCATCATATCCGTGATACAAAAGTCATCACTCCCCATGCCAATGGGTTTAAATCTGATTTGCCTGAATCCCCCATTCGTGTTCGGGTGGTTGACGCCGATGCTTGTCCGCGTTATGCAGGGGTTGCTTTGCGGGGAGTAAGGGTTACAGAATCTCCCGACTGGCTAAAAAATCGCCTGAAAGCAATCGGACAACGTCCTATTAATAATATCGTGGATATCACTAATTATATCTTGCATGATACGGGTCAGCCTTTGCATGCCTTTGATGCAGATGCCATTGATGGGAATGAAGTAGTCGTTCAAAAACTGGCGGAGGGAACCTCTTTTGTAACACTCGATGATAAGGAAAGAAAGCTAAGCAAGGAAGATCTCATGATTTGCGATACCGGCAAACCTATGTGTATCGGAGGAGTTTTTGGAGGAAAGCACAGTGGTGTGGGTTCATCAACTACCCGTATTTTCCTGGAGAGTGCCTGGTTTCACCCTACAACGATTCGCAAGACCTCGATGCGGCATGGATTAAGAACGGATGCTGCTACCCGCTTTGAAAAAGGAGTAGATATTTCTCAAACAGTCAATATTCTCAAAAGAGCTGCTTTGCTCATCAAGGAAGTGGCAGGGGGACTGATCGAAGGCGAAATTATTGATTGCTATCCCCAGCCGGCAGAAAAAAAGGAAGTCAGCTTAAAATACCATTACCTGAAAAAGCTGAGTGGAAAGAACTATCACATCGAAGCCGTGAAGAAGATCATGACCTGTCTGGGTTTTGAAGTGGTGCGGGAGGGAATGGATGAGATTCGATTCTCTGTGCCGTTTCACAAAACAGATATTTCTCTTCCGGCAGATCTGGTAGAAGAGATTGTAAGAATAGATGGTCTCGATAATATCGAAATACCTTCCGTTATTTCAATCAGTCCTTCCCTAGATCCTTTATCAGGGAAAGAAAGACTCAAGGAAAAAATGGCCAATTATCTTTCCGGCAGAGGCGGAATGGAAATCTGCACCAATTCCATCATCAATAGCAAATATTATTCTGCTGATCAGCAAGTCAATGGAGTTGCCATGATCAATAGTCTGAGTGCTGATCTGGATTGGATGAGGCCTTCCATGTTGGAGAGCGGACTCGAAGTGATTGCCTACAACATCAATCGGAAGAACAACCGGCTCTTTTTATTTGAGTGGGGTAAAACCTACCATCCTACCTCTGATCAGGGCTATCTGGAAACGGAACACCTGGCAGTTTTTCTTACAGGTAATCGCACAAACGAACACTGGCGGGAAAAACCAGTCGTTGCCGATTATTATTTTGCGAATGGACTGGCAGAAGGATTGATGGGTTGTCTCGGAGTTACGCCCAGTTTTGAGCCCACAGGTGAGGGGGTTACAAGCATCCGGGTGGCAGATCAGCTGGTGGGTTCGATTCATGAGGTGCCGGCAGCGAAATTATCTTCCTTCGATATTCGACAGCCGGTTATCTTGATTGACCTGCATTTAGCTGCTTTGCTTGACATATCCAATAACAACCGAATTCGTTATAAAGAAGTAAATAAGTTCCCGGTGGTGCAACGCGACCTTTCCATGGTAGTAGATGCCAACCGTTCCTATGGTGAATTGGAAGCTGCAGTAGCATCGCTTCAACTTCCTTTACTCAGGCAGCATCAATTATTCGATGTTTTTGAAAGTGACAAATTGGGGGCAGGAAAGAAATCCATGGCCATGAGCTTTTTCTTTTCTGATGAAGAGAAGACCCTCACCGATAAAGAAGTAGATAAGATGATGAGTCAGTTGATTGACCGACTAGAAAAATCGGTACAGGCGGAAATCAGAAAATAATCCGATATTCAAACGAGGAATTTTCAGCATGAGTCAATTACAGGAACAGATAGATCAGTTAAAGTCCCAGTTACGCCAACTAATCCGGCAGCATACCCTGCTACAAAAAGAAACGACCCGGCTGAAGCAGGAATTGGAGAAAAAAGACAAACAGCTTGCTGTGCGGGCACAGGAGTTGGCTCAAATGCAACCCCATTTAGATGCTGCCCGCTTAGATACAGGCGTATTGCATGATAACGAGAAAAAAGAGTTGAGCCGGCGGATCGATGCCTATCTCAAGGAGATAGATCAATGTCTGGCTCTCTTAAATCAGTAAGGTATGGAAGAAATGATCCCAGTCAATATTGTCATTGCTGACCGGAATTACCGCATTCGAGTGGAAAAAAAGGATGAGGAGAAGGTGCGGAAAACAGCACAACTTATCAATCAAAAAATTACAGAATTCAAGGTACAGTTTGCCGGCAAGGATATGCAGGATTTTGTTTCCATGGCCCTGTTGTGGTTTGCCACCGAGCAAAGTGATGTGACCGAGGCGGTATTAAAGCAGGAAGCGGCACTTCAAGACATTTCTGAGATGCAGCAACTGATCCGTCAAACATTGGATGCCTCCTCTTAAGGGTTGTCAGCTATATATGTAAGATCCCTATTTTCATCCGTTTATCAGGTTTTCAGTCCGGAATATCAGTCCGTTCGGCAATTATTCATTATATTAAGTATCTTTGTGTACATTCCTTTCTGTTATATGGAAAAAATGTATATGTATACGATTGTGAAAACCTTAAAAAATTGCCTATCTCATGGACCCTATGATATTATTGATCATCACAGGAGCAGCCGCCCTCTTACTGGGTCTGGTTGCCGGATGGTTGATCTTCTCTAAAAACACTAAAAAGCGCATTGAAGAAGCCGAAGAACTGGCAGAAAAAATAGTCAAAGAAGCCGAATTAAGGGCTGAAACCGTCAAGAAGGAAAAACAGCTGGAAGCCAAGGAAAAGTTTGTACAGCTGAAGTCGGAGTATGATCGGGATGTGATGGAGCGCAACCGCAAACTGAATGATGCCGAGAATCGCATCAAACAAAAAGAACAATCTGTTTCACAGAAGGAGTCAGCCCTTGATAAGCAATCCAAGGAAATGGAAGCTATCAAGGAGAACCTGAACAGGCAGATTGAGGTAGTGAATAACAAGCGATCTGAACTTGAGAAACACCAGGAAGAGCATATTCGCCGCCTCGAAAAGATCGCCAATTTGAGTGCAGAAGATGCCCGTAATCAGTTAGTAGAAAGTTTACGGGAGGAAGCCCGTTCCAGGGCCTTGTCATTGCAGCAGGAAATTATTGAGGAGGCACGCGTAAAAGCCAATAAGGAGGCGCGCAAGATTGTGATACAATCTATTCAGCGAACAGCCGCGGAGGTGACCATTGAAAATACAGTGACGGTTTTTAACCTGGAGTCGGATGAGATCAAGGGTCAAATCATTGGTAGGGAGGGTAGGAATATCCGTGCCATTGAAGCTGCTACCGGGGTAGATTTGATTGTAGATGATACTCCTGAAGCTATCGTATTGTCTTCTTTTGATCCACTTCGGAGGGAAGTCGCCCGCCTCAGCTTGCAGCGGTTGGTTTCAGATGGTCGAATTCACCCGGCCCGTATTGAGGAAGTGGTGGAAAAGACACGTCGTCAGTTGGAAGAACAGATCATTGATATTGGCGAGCGCGCTGTAATTGAAATGGGTATTCATGGCTTACACAAAGAGCTGGTGCGCATGGTAGGAAAGATGCGTTTTCGTTCTTCTTATGGACAGAATCTGCTCATGCACAGCCGCGAAACCGCCAATCTCTGTGCGATCATGGCTGCCGAATTGGGAATGAACCCTAAGCTGGCCAAGCGAGCCGGCTTGTTGCATGACATCGGTAAGGTGCCCGATGAGGAGACTGAACTGACCCACGCTTTGCTGGGTGCCAAGCTGGCTGAAAAATATGGTGAAAATCCTGCGGTAGTTAATGCCATTGGTGCCCACCACGATGAAATGGAAATGCAATACGTTATTTCTCCTATCATTCAGGCCTGTGATGCCATCAGCGGTGCGCGTCCCGGAGCTCGCAGGGAAATCATGCAGCAATATATTCAGCGGATCAAGGACCTTGAAAATCTGGCGGTTTCTTACCAGGGTGTTGAGAAGGCTTACGCCATCCAGGCCGGTCGGGAACTGCGGGTTATCGTGGAAGCAGACAAGGTCTCCGATACCGACAGTGATAAATTGAGCTTTGAAATCGCCCAGAAAATCCAGACAGAAATGACTTATCCGGGCCAGATTAAAGTGACGGTAATCCGCGAGAAAAGGGCTGTCAACGTAGCCCGCTAAAAAATTATCCGTTAAAATGACCCCGGTGAAGGTTTTTTTCCTACCTTTGCCGTCCTCTAAAACGATGTTTTATGAACGCAGCCGTTCAATTTGTACACGACCAGCTGACTACTAAAAAGCAGCATCCCGCCTTCAAAGCCGGTGATAATATCACGGTAAACTATAAAATTATTGAGGGGGGTAAAGAGCGTATCCAGAGCTTCCGTGGTGATGTGATTAAGCAACAGGGTTCAGGCGCAACTGCCTCATTTACCGTTCGTAAGATCTCCGACGGGGTGGGTGTGGAGCGTTTATTCCCGATTCATTCTCCTAATATCGAGTCTATCCAGCTGAATAAGTCCGGTAAAGTACGCCGTGCCAAACTGTACTACCTCCGTGAGCGCAGTGGTAAGAGTGCCCGTATCCGTGAAAAGCGTTTCTAAGAGATACTTGATCTAAAACTGATTGAAAGGTAGTCGAATGGCTACCTTTTTTCGTTCGCTGAACCACAAATCTTATTTTATAGCCAATTGGTTTTTTTGTAACTTTGATAGCTAAAATCTTTTTTATGGGAAGTTTAGGATTTCAGGAATTTCTGGTGATCGGTATTGTTGTCCTGATTTTATTCGGAGGCAGAAAGATCCCCGAATTCATGCGTGGATTGGGAAAAGGGATACGTGAATTCAATGATGCCAAGAACAATGTTAAGCGGGAAATTGAAGAGGGTATCAAGGAGAAAGATAATTCTACTACCGGCGCTTAATCGCACCATTATTTAATTATAGCCTTTGTTTCCTTATCGTGCAATCAAAGACTATCATGACGCGCTGCGGTCTGCAGCCATCACTTGCACAGATGCGGTTCATCATTACTTAGCAGAAATTCGGGCGCATCAACATCTGAACGCTTTTCTGGAAGTTTTTGAAGACGAGTCCCTCGCGCGCGCGGCAGCGCTAGATCTGGCGAGGAAGAATGGAGAGCCGTTGGCTCCACTCCATGGTGTTGTCGTGGGTATCAAAGATGTTCTCTGTTATCAGGGTCACCGAGTATCTGCTGCCTCCCGAATGCTGGAAGATTATGTAGCCATCTACAATGCTACAGCCATCCAGAAATTACTTGATGCAGGAGCCATTATCATTGGCAGACAAAATTGTGATGAATTTGCCATGGGAAGCAGCAATGAAAATTCTGCTTACGGACCGGTAAAAAATTTTTTAGATCCCTCCCTTGTACCCGGAGGTTCTTCCGGAGGTTCTGCGGTAGCAGTGCAGGCGGGTATGTGCATGGTCAGTCTGGGTTCTGATACCGGAGGGTCGGTGCGGCAGCCGGCGGATTTTTGTGGTATTATCGGAATGAAGCCAACTTATGGCAGAATCTCTCGTTATGGGCTGATTGCCTATGCCTCCTCTTTCGATCAGATTGGAATTTTTGGAAGAGAGATCAACGACGTTGCCTTGGTGCTGGAAGTGATTGCCGGCATTGATGAATATGATAGCACAGTGGCTGATATTCCAGTACCCTCGTATAGCCGGGAATTAAGGTCCCCTGCTGAGTCGGGTCGGCTGGCATATATTCGTCAGGCGGTTGAGCATCCTTCTCTGGATCCTGCCATCCGAACTGCGCTACTCGATTTCTTCAACGTTCTGAGAGCAGAGGGATATGAAGTAGATGCGGTAGACATGGAATGGCTTGACGAAATTGTTCCTGCCTATTATGTACTTACCACGGCTGAAGCATCCAGTAACTTGTCTCGCTATGATGGGGTCAGGTATGGTTTTCGGGCTCCCGGGGAACCGGCTACCATAGAGGAAATGTATACTCAAACCCGCTCACAAGGATTTGGAAAAGAGGTGCAGCGTCGTATTTTATTGGGCAATTTTGTACTCAGTGCCGGGTATTTTGATGCCTATTTCAACAAAGCACAGCAGGTTCGAAGGTTATTGAGTGAAGCTTCAGAAACCCTGTTTGCCTCTTATAGCTGTATTTTAATGCCTACGGTTCCTTCCCCTGCCTTCCGGCTGGGGGAAAAGAGTACCGACCCGATAGCTATGTACCTGGGTGATATTTATACGGTTTTGGCCAATCTGGTGGGGTCTCCCGCTATCTCAATCCCCCTGTTCAGACACCCTAATGGACTCCCTTTTGGACTCCAATTGATGACAGCCCGGTTTAATGAATTATCTTTGCTGCGCCTTTCAGACCGCTTCCTGCAACTATCAGGAAAGACCCAAAGTGCTTAGTTTGGCACGAAAATTGGAAAAAAGGGGCTGAAACCACTAAAAATCAGAGCAATGGAATGGCCTTCCTGGCGAATGAATACCCCCATAGCCCTCTCTAAAGGGTTGCTGATTGCCTTTGCGCTGCTCGCGGGCGGTTGGGCGGGAAGGTCGTGGATGAATCCCGAGGGAAAGCCGGGAGTACCGGCGGATACCGGAAAGCTGGCAAAAATCGGATTTGAAAGCCTGTTTATTGGAGCTAAATATGACCCCTCAGTGCCCTATGAATCTCAATTGAATCCCCGGGCGGTTTCGTTTGTGCAGGAATACATTCGCAAACAAGGCAAGGAATTAGAGAGAATGAAATTTTGGGGTAAGCCCTATTTCGATCTCTATGATAATATTCTCTCCATGTATGGACTGCCCAGGGAGATGAAATACCTGAGTGTAATTGAAAGTCACCTAACGCCGGGACTGGTATCCTGGGCCGGTGCCGTGGGCCCCTGGCAATTGATGGAATATGAGGCACGTCGTTTTGGGTTAAAGACGGGACCGAAAGATGAGCGGATGGATTTTTATAAGAGTACCCATGCAGCTGCCCGTTTGATGAAGGAATTATATGGTGAGTTCGGTGATTGGTTGCTGGTGGTAGCTGCCTATAATGGGGGAGCCGGCAGGGTACGTCAAGCCATTCGTAAATCGGGTAGCCGGGATTTCTGGGATCTGCAATATCATTTACCGGAGGAGACCCGAAATCACGTTAAAAAATTCATTGGAACTCATTACATTTTTGAAGGAGCCGGCGGTGTAACCACGATGACGGCGGCTGAACACGAGCAACAAAAAGCAAGTCGGCCTCAGACGGATCTCTCTGCCACTCATGAGCAGGTGCCGGTTACGGGTAGATTTTTGTCGTCGGTGGTGGCTGCATCATTGGGAATTGAGCTAAAAGCATTCTTGGCTGTTAATCCAGGTTTCGACCAGCAATTGGCTGCGGGAAAGACCTACTGGATGAATTTACCTGCACGCAGCGGAAAGAAAGAATTATTTGAAGCGAAGAAGCCGGAGTTATTGCTCAGTTCTTTGCAGACCTTACTGGCAGGGCATGAATTCATTCAGTAAGCTTATTCCCACAGCGATCGCATTGCTTTAGCTTTCACCAGACATTCTTCCCATTCCTGTTGTGGATCGCTGTTAGCAGTGATACCGCCGCCCACCTGATAACTGAGGTATTTTTTTTCAGAAAGATAGACCAGGCTTCTTATTACCACATTCCAGTCGAAATCTTTTTCAGGTGTGATGTAGCCGATACTTCCGGAGTAGATACCGCGGGGAACAGGTTCATATTCCTCAATCAGTTCCAGTACTCTCTTTTTGGGTGCTCCTGTCATACTTCCCATCGGGAAGGTTGCCTGTAAAATTTCAAATAGTGTAGTTCCGGACAAGAGTTCTCCTTCAACGGTGGAAATCAGTTGATGAACCTGCGGGAAGGTATAAAGTCCGAGCAATTCTGAAACCCGAACGCTGCCTTCTTTACAGATGCGACTGAGGTCGTTCCTTACCAGATCAACCACCATGATATTCTCACTTTGATTTTTGGTGCTGCTACGAAGGTTCTCTTTGAGTGCCTCATCTTCTGCGGGATGCAGGGGCGATCTTCTGATGGTGCCTTTAATGGGTTGGGAACACAGCCGGGCTCCCTTTTTTTGCAGGAATCTTTCCGGACTGGCACAAAGTACATATCTGCCCTCATTTTTATAGAAACAGGAAAAGGGGTTCGGTGACAAAGCCATCAGGTGTATATAGGTTGTGAGGGCCGGTATGGAAACAGGGGAGGCAAAAAATTCCTGGCAAAAATTGATCTCATAGCAATCTCCCCGTTGAATATGTTGCAATAATTGTTCTACCTTCTTCAAATAGATGGCGGGTTCCATGCGGGCATGGAATTGAATTTCGGGGAGTGGTTGTTGCAGGGGGGTTGTGTCCATGGATTGAATCCTGTTCCAGATTTCCTCCGCAGAAGGGGCAAGAGTAGAGATGGTGAGTTGTTGTTGGGTCAGCAGGAATACTGTTTCCGGACAAAACAGAAAGGAGGCAGGAAAATCGCCTTCTGTCAGTGGGGGTAATTTCAATCCATATATCTCATGCAGGGCGTGGTAACTAATGTGTCCGAAAAGCCAGTCCCGACATTCTTCTGTTGCAGCCCAGAATTTTTCAGGATCATTTTCAGAACTGAAAACACGGCTGGCACCAGCTGCTGCCAGACAGAGGGGTTCTTCTCCTGAGTTACTATAATGATGGCTATCAAGGAAACAACTATGTTGGAACCCGTCACACCAAAGCAAGAGCTGTTGCTTTAGCAACGCAAGGTCTTGTTCAACGGGAAAATGTTGTACACATCTGGACTGCACTAGATAGATGGATTAATAATCGTCATCATCATCGTCAAAGTCGCTCCCCTTATCATTGAAGAGGCCGAATTCCTTGAAATCGTCATCCATTTTAAAGTCATCGTCATCATCGCCCTTGCGCTTGCCGGAGCCGGACTTGCCACTTTTACCTTTTGGAATGTCGAATTCATCGAAATCCGGATCCCAGCTTTCCTCTTCGTCAGATTTTTCCCATTCGTCTTTGTCATCAAAGTCATCAGCATCCTCTTCATCCTCTTCTTTAGAGGCAGAAGCTTTGCGCGAACTGTTCTTAGCGGGTTGAATGGGTTCATCCTCTTCAAAGTCATCCTCGTCGTCTTCCTCCGTTTGTTTCTTAGATTTAGAGGAAGGCTTGGGGGAAGCCGGAGAAGCATTAGCGGATTTTTTCGGGGTGGATTTTGGATCCTTATCAAATTTGGCTGCCATATGTCCAAAAAGATTTGTACCGTAAATTTTATGAGCAATTTAATACTAACCAAAAATATTTTTTCTTTTGGCACTATTTTTTTTACAAATGAACGATTTGTTCTCTTTCGGGGCCGTTGGAAACAACTTTAACAGGTGCACCGACATATTCATTGATGAATGAAATATACGATTTCATGTTATCCGGAAGCTGTGCTGCTTCTCTGCAATGAACAGTGGGGGTGTTCCAGCCGGCAAATTTTTTTAAAACAGGGTTAATCTGAATACCACTCATTTGATAAGGAAGCTCCCGGGTTTCCTTGCCATTGATGTTGTAGGCGGTACACATTTCTAATTCACTGAATCCATCCAGCACATCTGCTTTGGTCATGATCATTTGGGTTACGCCATTGAGCATAGATGCATAGCGAAGTGCCACCAGGTCAATCCAGCCACAGCGACGGGGCCGTCCGGTAGTAGCTCCGAATTCACTGCCCGTTTTTCTGATTAATTCACCCGTTTCGTTTTCCAGTTCGGTTGGGAAGGGGCCCCCTCCGACACGGGTACAATATGCTTTGGTAACCCCCATCACTTCGCCAATCATACGTGGGGCAACTCCGAGTCCGGTGCAAACGCCGGCAGAAATGGTATTGGACGAGGTAACAAAGGGGAAGGTTCCGAAATCAATATCCAGCATACTTCCCTGTGCACCTTCTGCGAGTACCTTTTTCCCGGCACGGATCTGTTCATGGATGAAATATTCTCCATTTACCACATTGAGGGTTTTGAGAAATTCCAGTGCCTCAAAAAATTCCTCCTCCCAGCTGCCGATATCCTCCACAAAATGGAAATTATCTAATAATTTCTGGTGTTTGAGTCGGAGTCGGATGTATTGGGTAGTAAAATTCTTTTGTAAGACATCTCCGACCCGCAGCGCATTTCTCCCGGTTTTATCCATATAGGCCGGCCCGATTCCTTTCAGGGTGCTGCCAATCTTACTGTCTCCCTTCTGCATTTCGGATGCCTTATCCAATGCGCGGTGGGTAGGAACGATGATATTGGTGCGTTCAGAAATGAAAAGATTTTTTTTCACATCAATTCCAAAGGCAGCCACGGCATCACACTCTCTTTTCAGTGTTACCGGGTCGAGTACCACGCCATTACCGATGATGTTAATTTTGTTTTGATGAAAAATTCCCGAGGGAATCTGGTGCAGAACGATTTTTTTTCCATTGACATAAAGGGTATGTCCGGCATTAGGGCCACCCTGGAATCGGGCGATGATGTCGTAGCGGGGGGCAAAATAGTCCACAATCTTTCCTTTGCCTTCATCTCCCCACTGCATACCCAAAATTACATCTACCATAAAATGGTTATTGATTAGTCACAAAAATAAGTGTCCCCTTCCGTATAAAACAAACTGAAAAAATAAACTTACGGATATGTGTATAAAAGAGAGAATAAATTTTCAGCCAGCGGATTCTGTATCGAGTCTTTCCACTTTTTCAATACCCTGCAGTGCCTTGAGTCGGTTCACCAGTTCATCGAGTTCTTCTTTGTCATGTACGAAAACCTTGATCGTACCCTCGAACATACCTTCCCGTGACTCAATACTGAGTCCGGAAATATTGATCCGGAGGTCACCACTGATAACAGTAGTAATTTTATTGACAACCCCCACATCATCAAGTCCGATAATGCGGAGTCCGGTCAGGAAGGAGATTTCCCGGTTCTTCACCCATTTGGTTTTGACTACCCGGTGGCCGTAATTCGCCATCAGTTGAGGTGCGTTGGGGCAGGCAGTGCGATGGATAATCATTCCCTTTCCCGTACTTACAAAGCCGAAAACATCATCACCGGGAATGGGATGACAGCATTTGGCCAGCTGGTACATGATCTTATCTCCGCTTTCACCAAATATGATCAGTTCAGAATCCTTTTTGGAGACGTTTTTCGCAGTGGAACTTTCCGACGCGGGTTCCTGCAGTACCGGCTTGGGCTTGGGAAATTCAATTCGATCACCCAGAATAATTGCATCTTTTAGTTCCCGCAGATCGATCACTTTGGTGGCGATATTGTAGTGCAGGTCTAGCGATGAGGGAACTTTATAGAATTGAACCAGCTCCTCAATATTATGGTTATTGTAAGCTGCGCCCAAGTTGTCCATTTTCCTTTGCAGGATATACTTTCCTTCGTCTGCAATCTTTCTTTTTTCTTCCCGCAGGGCATCCTTAATCTTGGTTTTTGCCTTAGCGGTCACCACGAATTTCAGCCAGTCTTCTGTTGGTTTTTGCTTGTTGCTGGTGATGATTTCAATCTGATCACCACTGCGTAGTTTATGACTGAGTGGAACCAGTTTGTGGTGCACTTTAGCGCCGATACACTTGGAACCGATGGCACTATGGATGGAGAAGGCAAAGTCGAGGGCGGTACTCCCGGTAGGAAGCATTTTCACTTCCCCTTTAGGGGTATACACATAAATTTCTTCTGCCAAAAAGGAGGTCTTGAAATCCTGAAGAAAATCTACTCCATCGGTATCTTCACTACCCAGTACCTCCCTGATTTGTCCGAACCATTTATCAAAACGGTCTTCCATGTTGGTACCTTCTTTGTATTTGAAGTGGGCGGCCAGGCCTTTCTCAGCAATCTCATTCATCCGTTTGCTACGGATCTGAACTTCCACCCATTTGCCCTGCGGACCCATTACAGTGGTATGCAGGGCTTCGTATCCATTGTTCTTGGGATTACTCAGCCAGTCCCGCATGCGTTCCGGGGCCGGGGTATATTCATCCGTGATCATTGAATAGACCTTCCAGCAATCTTCTTTTTCTTTTTCAAGGGGGGAATCTAAAATGACCCGAATAGCAAAGAGGTCATATACTTCCTCAAATGCCACGCCTTTTTTCTTGATTTTATTCCAGATGGAATGGATGCTTTTGGGCCGGCCGTACATTTCAAACTGAAAGCCTGCCGCTTCAATTTTCTCCTTCAGGGGGCGAATAAATTCATTGATGTAGCGGGTTCTTTCTCTCCTGGTTTCAGAAAGTTTTCTGGCAATTTCTTTATAGTTCTCCGGCTCCATATATTTCATGGAGAGGTCTTCCAGTTCAGTTTTGATGTTGTACAATCCCATGCGATGCGCCAGGGGAGCATATACCCATACGGTCTCGGAAGCGATTTTCAGTTGTTTCTCCCGCTTCATGTGTTCGAGGGTACGCATGTTGTGCAGGCGATCGGCTAATTTGATCAGAATCACGCGGGGATCATCGGTGAGGGTGAGCAGAATCTTTTTAAAATTTTCCGCCTGCTGACTGGTATTGGTATCCATCACCGTCGAGATCTTGGTCAGACCGTCTACGATTTTGGCAATTTCATTTCCAAATTCCTGTTCTACGTCTTCGAGGGTGAGATCGGTATCTTCCACCGTATCGTGCAGCAGGGCACAGATGGTACTACGTACCCCTAATCCGATTTCTTCCACACAAATCATTGCTACTGCGATGGGATGCAGGATATAGGGTTCACCGCTTTTTCTGCGCATGGTTTTATGGGCTTCCGCCGCCATCTCAAAAGCTGTCCGCACCAGTTCCCGGTCTCCTTTTTTCAGTTTAGGACGCAAGCTCCTCATCAGTGCACGGTAGTGCCTGACAATCTCTTTCTTTTCCTGTTCAGCATTCAGGTTATAAACCGGCAATCCTTCTTTCAGAACTGTTTCCTGCGTTGATTCCATGTAACTACAAATATACAAAAAATGCGCCCTGTATCCGGGTGATGCCCGCATCGTTGAACCGGATAGGAATCGGGATGAACTGAAGCTCAGTTGAGTTAGTTACCTTTGTTCCAATGACGGATTCATCTTCGAAGAAGGGTACGCTTACGCGGGCATTGTGGAATAAACTTTTTGTATTTGTTAAGCCCTACCGGACGGCCTTTTACCTTGCTTTGATACTCGCCATTTTGATGGCATTGACAGCACCCGTTCGTCCTTTTCTGATTCAGGTGACTTTGGATGCGGCTATGGGGAAAGGTATTCTTTTGCCTGATTGGCTGAAATCGGTAATGCCGACGGTTTACCAACAGGATATCGTGTCATTCCTGGTTTTTATTACGGTTTTTCAGTTGCTGTTCATTTTAGTTGAGACCTCTGTGAGATTTTTGTTCTCCTTTACCACTGCCCGACTCGGGCAATGGGTGGTGAATGACCTCCGGCAGGCCGTATATCAGAAAGTAGTTCGCTGGGAGTTGCGACAATTCGACAAAACGCCGATTGGTACACTTACTACCCGAACCATCAATGATATTGAAAGCATCAATGATGTTTTTTCTGACGGACTCATCCCCATCATTGCAGATCTGCTTACCATCATCATTACGCTGACCACGATGTTCCTGATCAACTGGAAGCTAACCCTGATCAGTCTGGTACCCTTTCCATTGATGTTGGTGGCCACCTATTTTTTTAAAGAGAGTGTCAATAAAAGTTTCATGCAGGTGCGCAATGCTGTTGCACAACTGAATGCTTTTGTTCAGGAGCACATTACGGGTATGCATGTAGTTCAAGCATTCGCAGCAGAAGGCAGGGAAATGAAAAAGTTCAGGGAAATCAATGCCATCCATCGAAAAGCGAATATCGAAGCGATTTTTGCCTACTCTGTTTTTTTTCCCGTGGTGGAAGTAGTGCTGGCATTGAGTACCGGATTATTGGTGTGGTGGGTATCCGGAAAAACAGCCGATGCAGGGTTACTCGTTGCTTTTATTTTATACCTCAACCAGATTTTCCGACCCTTGCGGGTAATTGCCGATAAGTTTAATGTTATTCAAATGGGGGGTATCGCCGCAGAAAGGGTATTCAAGGTATTGGAGAATCCCGATGTTGAACCTGATTTTCATGCCGGATCGTTTCGGCCCAGCCAAGTAAAAGGGAGCATTGAATTCAGGCAGGTAAGTTTTGGTTATAACACCGAACGTGATGTTTTAAAAGAGGTCAGTTTTAATGTACCGGCCGGCTCAACAGTTGCCCTGGTGGGCCATACAGGAAGCGGAAAAACCAGTATCATTAGTTTGCTGAATCGACTTTATCCCCTCACCCGGGGCAATATTTTGCTCGACGACGTTGATATCAATCAGTACGATGCAGCTGTTTTGCGGCAGCACATCGGTGTAGTTTTGCAGGACGTATTTCTTTTTTCAGGGTCTGTGGCAGATAATATCACTTTGCGCAATCCCAGAATCAGCCGAGCCCAGGTGGAGGAGGCTGCTCAAATGATCGGGGTACATGACTTTATCATGCGGCTACCGGGTGGATATGATTATAATGTAATGGAGAGGGGCAACACCCTCAGTTGGGGACAGCGACAACTGATCTCATTTATCAGGGCCCTGCTCTATAACCCGGCTGTTTTGGTACTGGATGAAGCTACATCCTCAGTAGATTCGGAAAGTGAGCAGCTGATTGAACAAGCGATTGACCGCCTGATTCGGGGCCGTACTTCCATCGTGATAGCCCACCGGCTCAGTACCATCCGCAAGGCATCTCAGATTATTGTACTTTCCGGGGGGAGCATACAGGAAATAGGAACCCACGAAGAATTACTGGCGGCTGGCGGGGCCTATTCCCGACTGTATGAACAACAGCTGGCGGGAGTTGATGTCTAAGGAACTTATAGATATTAGCTTATAAGTTATTTTTATTTCTATTGTTTAGTTGAGGAAAGTACCGCAACAGCCCTCTCCAACCACCCTTTGAGTCCGGCTTGGGTGAGGGGTAGACCGCAGGCCGGAAGTTTTGCACTTTTTTGCTTTTTCATCCCTGCTTTTCAGCACATCCCCCTATCTTTGCCGCAAATTTAAATACGGGTATGGTGTTCAAAAGCTTGAAATATTGTCTGGTAGCGGTTTTGGGGCTTTTTTTAGCAGTTTTACCCCATACCCTAAGGGCCAATGAAAACCACGAAACTGCAGCTGTCGGAGAGCATGGTGAGGCTAAAAAAGAATTTGATGCTGCTGAGGTGATTTTCGGACACATCCT
>JBIIRN010000219.1:0-3737 GCA_044341525.1 Sediminibacterium sp.
ACTTTGCAGTTACTCCGTCAGTTAAACTATTCCCCTTATCTGCTGAATCAAAATAAGCTGGAATTGTTCACAGGTCAACCGGCTTTGAATTTCTTTTTAATACCTGAATAGACTCATTGAACTTCTGTTTCTCTATGACGGGATAAAGTATCTTTTCGCTTTAGCCATTTTAATGCCTCTATCCATATAACACAGATTAAACCCATTAAAATACCTGCTCCATAATAGTAAGGAATCATTGACGTCAATTGAAAAAAATCACGAACAGCTGGAATAAATAAAATGATTAGTGCCAGTAAAATAGTTACTGCTGTTATTAACACAAGCAAGGGATTGGAATTCCGGAATGTTTGTAATAAAGAAGAATGAAAAGACCTGTTTTCAAAAGTCAGAAACAAGTTCGATGCGATTAAGGTCGTAAAAACTATCGTTCTGACTTCTTTTTCATTCATACCACGGCTAACTCCCCATTGATACATTAACAGACATCCTGATGTAATCACTAAACCTTGTAAGATACTTACCCATAATTCCATCCAATTAAAAATGCTCGTGCTGATTTTTCGGGGTGGAAGTTGTAGAATATTAGCTTCTGCGGGTTCATTTTCGTATATGATGGAACAGGTCGGTCCCATAATCAGTTCAAAGAAAATGATGTGAACGGGTGAAAAAAGATTGGGATATATCCATCCTAAAGCCAGCGGAACGAAAACCAATAAAATAATCGGGAGATGGATGGAAATGATATACCGGATGGCTTTTTTCAAATTACCATATATTCTTCTGCCCATGGCAATGGCAGTCAGCATATGTTGCAAGTCATCATCCGGTAAAATCATGGAGGCGGCCTGTTTGGCTACTTCTGCCCCCCTTTTTCCCATGGCAACACCTATGTGAGCTGCTTTGAGGGCGGGTCCATCATTAACACCATCTCCTGTCATAGCCACAATTTTTCCGGTTGCTTGTAGTGCATGAATCACCTTCAGCTTGGCTTCCGGGAACATCCGTGCGAATAGCTGATTTTCCATCACCATTTTCTCGAGTTCCTTACCCTCCAAAGCCATCACTTCATCACCATTTACCGGATTTTTTTCATTTCTCAAACCAACCTGCCCGGCAATCTGTCGGGTTGTGACCGGATTGTCTCCAGTAAGAATTTTTATATCGATTCCTGCCTGTTGAAATTGCTGAATTACCTGTCGCATCTGCTGCTTGGGCGGATCATAAAAAGCTAGTAACCCTACCCAATCAAAATTCAATTGTTGCTGTTCAGCCGGAAATGGTTTTCCTGACCATGCAGCAACGGCGACGCCGAGTATTCTATATCCCTTCTCCGCCATTTCTCTAACAAGTTTTTCTGCTATGGCCAGTTCATCTCCCTGCAACTTACATGCTCGCAAGATGGTCTCAGGTGCACCTTTGGCAGCAATAATTTCCCGGCCACCGGGTTCCCTGAAAATATGTGTCATCATGGGTGGCTTACCCTGTAACGGATATTCCTTCACGAGCTGATACAGCTTTCTCTCATCGGTTGGATGGCTCATTGAGTAAGCTTCATGGAGGGCAATTTCCATGGGATCATAGGGCATAGGTTCACTGGCCCACATGCCGACTCGGACCAACACTTTCATACCCTCGGTTGCCAGAGTTTTGTCCCATTTTTTCCAATCCCCTTCGCCTCGATGAAGTACGGCTGCCAGTGTCATTTCATTCAGGGTTAATGTACCTGTTTTATCAGTACAAATCACATTGGCACTTCCCAATGTTTCTACTGTTTTCATTTGCTTCACAATGATTCCCTGCTGCATCAAACGCCAGGCCCCCAGCGCCATAAATGTGGTGAATGCTACGGGAATTTCTTCAGGTAATATACTCATGGCCAATGTGAGCGCCTGCAATAAACTTTGGATCCAATTCCCACTTTTTGAATAGTTAATCAGCCAGACCACTATAAAAACCAGTACTCCCGCTAATACCATTTTTTTTACAAAATCATTGATCTGTTGTTCCAGTGGGGTAGCTTTTTCCTTAACTGCCGATAAGCTTTTACCAATTTTCCCCAATCGCGTACTCATTCCTGTGGCGGTAATCATCGCTACCGCCATACCGGTGGTGATATGTGTTCCCTGATAAATAAAAGGGTCCGTATGTTGCTTGTCCTTGCCAACCGACATCGATTCACCCGTCAAGATTGATTCATTGATTTCGAGATCAGAGGAATAAATAATCCTGGCATCAGCCGCTACCTGGTCACCCTCACCAACAATGAGATAATCGCCCATTACCAAATCAGATATAGGTACATCGGTCTTATTTCCTTCACGTATGACCTTGGCCAGGGGCTGCGTGTATTTTTTCAGTTTTTCAAGTGCAAGTCTGCTTCTCCTATGCTGGAATATTGATATGCCCGCCACTACAAGAATAGCGGCAGCGAGGAAAATGGCATCGGCTGTTTTTCCGCTGATAAAATAAAGACTGGATGCAGCTAATAATAAAACCACCATTGGCTCGCCCAACAACTGTTTCAACATCCGCCAGAGTTCATTGGGTCGCCTGAATTCAAACTCATTCCGGCCAAACTGTTTCCGGGCTGCGAGTACTTCTTCCTCATTCAGCCCTTGAATATTTTCCGGAATAGGGTGCTCCATATCGATGTTCAGTTCAGAAAATGATGAAATTTTATTGATTAAAGTTAATCATTCAACCCATGCACTCTGTTTACAACTTTATGAGGCGACTGGTCAAAGAAATCTTTAATTCAAGTATATTTATACAATCAATTCAGTGTGGGATTGGAAATTTTGTAACCTCAACCGGATTATATCAATGCTATATTGAAAATGCTATAATTTTTAAAGTTCAATCAAATTCGATATTTCTATTAAAACTTGTAACTATATGAAAATCAGTAATAAAAAACTCATCGTTTTGCTTTTGTTCGCTGCTGCCTGTCAATCGAAAGAAGAAAAAAAGGAACCTGCAGTTGTCGTGCCTGTAATTGAATCTGCCCCCCTTACCGGTGATTCAAAATTTAACACTTTTGTAAAATCTGATACCTGTGGTTCCCTTTCCATGATCGTCAATTGTAATCCCCCGGATCATTATGAGGTAGAAAGATTTACCGGTATAGTTTTTAAAAAGATTTTGGGGAAACCCAATCCTTTTCGAAATGAAGAACTCGATCAAAGGTATTTGTCAGCCGAACTTTATCGCCTGATACTCCAAGCCAAGGCAACCGAAAAATTAAGCCGGGAAAGTATATTAAAATCCAGTGCACCCACCGATAAACCCCTGTTAATCGAGGGAGAACAATTCTGTGGTTTAGATGAGGGTTTTACCGGATACTCCCTTGAAAATAATTATTCACTCATTGAACATGCATTTACCGCATATATCAACTTTGAAAATACCCATTACAAAGAGAAATGGAGAGATACTTTTCACTTCATCAAAGAAACCGATGGATGGAAACTGCACGACATAGTTTATGGAACGAAAAAATCACCCAAGAGTTTGAAGCAGGTTTTAACTGAATTCATTCTTGCCGGGAAAGCGGAACAAAAACAGCTTCAAAAACAACTGAAGAAGTAATAAAATCATTTTCTTCAATATTACCATCCCCATCAAAAATACTACCATGCAGAAATGGATTGTTATCAGTGTGTTTTTATGTTCATTCGGCATCGCATCTGCCCAATCTATTCCCACTCCTTCCGAGCATTTTGGATTCAGTATTG
>JBIIRN010000220.1:0-3733 GCA_044341525.1 Sediminibacterium sp.
CTTGAACGGTGTCGGACTCGCCATCATTCCGCAACCGGGAGCCAATAATGTGAAGATTGCCGATGATTTTTACAAGCGACTCGAGGCGATCAAAAAGGCGAATAAATCAGACATTGAGTTCAGGGTCTTGATTGACAGTACCGAGATTATCCGACAATCATTGAGTGAGGTAAAAGAGACGCTCATTATCTCCTTCGCCCTGGTAGTACTGGTTATCTTTTTCTTCTTCCGCAACTGGCTGATTGCCATCCGCCCCTTGATAGATATTCCGATTTCACTGATTGCCACTTTCTTTATCATGTACTTATTCGGTTTTTCAGTTAATATCCTGACGCTCCTGGGTATTGTGCTGGCAACCGGCTTGGTGGTAGATGATGGAATTGTGGTAACTGAAAATATTTTCCGCAAATTAGAAGAAGGACTACCCATTCGGAAGGCTGCGCTTGAGGGCAGTAAGGAAATTTTCTTTGCCGTAGTATCCACTTCTCTTACGCTGGCGGTGGTATTCATGCCCGTAATATTTCTTGAAGGATTTGTCGGGAGATTATTTAGAGAGTTTGGTGTAACACTCGCTGCGGCTGTTCTCATTTCGGCCTTTGTGTCTCTTACCATCACACCGGTATTGAATGTATACCTCAGTGCAAAAAATATTCATGAGGGATGGTTTTATAAAAAGACAGAGCCCTTCTTTGTAGGGATGGAAACAGGTTATAACCGTCTGCTACGATCTTTCATGAAAATTCGTTGGATGGCCTGGCTAATCGTTTTGGCTTGTTTTGGTGTTATCTGGTTCATCTATCGGCAATTACCAAGTGAACTGGCCCCGATGGAAGACCGCAGCAGTGTACGTTTCAGCGTAACTGCCCCGGAAGGGACCGGTTACTATTCCATGCAGAAACTTTCAGACGAGATTCAGCAATTTTTGTATGATTCGGTTCCTGAGCGTGATTTTGTAATCACCCGAACTTCTGCCAGTTGGGGTGGTGGCGGCTCCAATGTCAACAGTGCCCAGCCCCGTATCAGTCTGGTAGATCCTTCTCAGCGCAAAAGAACACAATCGGAAATAGCAGCAGACCTGCAGAAAAAAATGGCACGATTCAACGATGCCAGAATCTTTGCTACCCAGGAACAAACTATTTCAGTCGGATTCGGTTCCCGCGGCTCATTGCCGGTACAATTTATTTTGCAGAATCAGGATCTTAGTAAACTGCGCAAAATCATTCCGGAGTTTCTGGATGAGGTTCGAAAAGATAAAACCTTCTCCAATTCAGACGTAAACCTGAAGTTCAATCGTCCTGAAATTCAACTCACGGTTGATCGAATGAAAATTAAAGATCTCGGACTAAGCACTACTGATGTGATCAGTACCATTCAGGCAGCATTCAGTGGTGGCCGCTTGGCTTATTTTATTATGAATGGCTACCAGTATTATGTAATAGCTCAGGTGGAACGTGATAAGCGCAATACCACGGCAGATATTACCAACTTGTATGTGCGCAACAATAAGGGAGTTAATATACCCCTCGATGCTGTCGTCAAGCTGGTGGAAAGCAGCAACCCACCCACTCTTTACCATTATAACCGGTATAAATCAGCTGCTATTTCCGCCTCCCTGGCGGAAGGAAAAACCATTGGGGATGGTATTGACGCTATGCAGAAAATCGCGGATAAATTACTCGATGAAACTTATCAGGTTTCACTGAGCGGACCCTCCCGTGATTATGCTGAAAGTTCTTCCAATATTGCATTTGCCTTCATCCTTGCTCTTTTATTGATTTATCTGGTACTCTCTGCACAGTTTGAAAGCTTCCGTGATCCCATCACCATCATGCTGACTGTACCATTGGCTTTGGCCGGAGCACTGTTGAGTCTTTATTTACTCGATCAGACCCTGAACATCTTCTCGCAGATTGGTATGATTATGCTGATCGGACTGGTTACCAAAAATGGTATTCTGATTGTGGAGTTTGCCAACCAGAAAAGATTAAAAGGTCTGTCTAAGACAACTGCTGTAGTGGAAGCAGCTACCCAGCGGTTACGTCCGATCCTGATGACCAGTCTGGCGACCTCACTGGGCGCATTACCCATTGCATTGAGTCTGGGAGCGGCCGCTACGAGTCGCATTCCATTGGGTATTGTGGTTGTAGGGGGTCTTCTGTTCTCGCTGATCCTGACTTTATTTGTTATTCCTGCCATCTATTCTTTTATTTCAGGTAAGCACGATGCAGAGCCGGTAGAGATCAATGGATAATATCCCGCCCTGCTTCATTTCGGTTATTCGTATCTTTGCCGGGTAAATAACCGGCATGCAAATCGCTGACATACGCAAAGATTATCGCCTGCAAACCCTCGATGAATCGGGTGTTGCTGCTGATCCTATCACTCAATTCGGTGTTTGGTGGCAGGAAGCATTGCAAAGTGAGATTGAAGAAGTAAATGCTATGACCCTGGCTACTGCCAATCAGCAGGGTATTCCAGCCGCCCGCATCGTACTGTTGAAGGGTGTAGATGAAAGGGGGTTCGTCTTCTTCACCAATTATGAAAGTAATAAGGCAGATGACCTACACCAGAACCCACATGCTTGTCTGGTTTTTTTCTGGAAAGAATTAGAAAGGCAGATTCGTATCAGCGGGCAAGTAGAGAAAGTGAGTGAAGCAGAAAGTGATCAATATTTTCATTCGAGACCGGAGGGAAGCCGAATTGGCGCCTGGGCTTCCCCCCAAAGCAGTGTGATCAACAGCCGGGAAATCATTGAAGAAAAAGTAGCTGTCCTCCAGCAAACATTTGGAGGGAAAGAGATTCCCCGCCCACTGCACTGGGGTGGATATCGGGTCAAACCCGTTAAGATTGAATTCTGGCAAGGCCGCAGCAACCGTTTGCACGATCGAATTCAATATACTTTACAATCTGAAGGCAGCTGGAAAATTGAGCGGCTTGCTCCCTGATCAATTCAATTTATTTTATGGCAGGAATTTATGAGCAACCATATAAAGTGATTAAAACACTGCCGGGGGCAGAAATAAGGTATTATCCCGCTGCTGTTTTGGCTACAGTAATTTCCTCCGCTCAGAGTTTTCGGGAGGTAGGCAGTCAGGGATTTCGACAACTGGCCAACTATATCTTTGGCGGTAACCGCGAAAAGAAAAAAATGGCGATGACGGCCCCTGTACACATGCGCCTCAGCCAACAGGGCTCTTCTATGAGTTTTGTGATGTCACCGGATATTCCGATTCAACAACTACCTACACCGCTGCAGTCGAATATTAAATTAGAAACGTCTCCGGCAGAATATGCCGCAGCCATAAAATTTGGCGGATATGCTTCTGATAAAGATGTTCGAACTTATAGTGAAAAACTGAGTAACATCTTACAGCAGCAAGGTATTCGGCACCTGGGAAATTTTCGCTACCTCGGCTATGATGCGCCCTATCGTTTTTTCGGCAGAAGGAATGAAGTGATTGTGACAGTGCAATGGAATGCCTAAGTTACACTATCGGCGCCAGTCCCACAGTACTACATCCCATTCCAATCCGCCATATCCAATAGTATGAATTACCTGAAATCCTGTTGTCAGGTGTGCTTTCAATGATCGGGTGTTGGCTCTGGCCACATCAGTAACTCCAAAAGAATAGTCATTCTCCAGCACAGAGCGAAAATGTCCATACAGTTTTTGTACGAGTCCTTGTCCGCGCACCGATTTATCAACGCATAATTGTGCAATCACGGCATAGGG
>JBIIRN010000222.1:0-3700 GCA_044341525.1 Sediminibacterium sp.
AAAAGATTTTGGTCATTGGGGCCTCCGGACAAATCGGGGTAGAACTTACCCTCGCTCTTCGGAATATATATGGAAATGCACAAGTCATCGCTTCCGATTTACGGGAGGAAAATCCCTTATTGGCTGGCACAGGCCCTTATGTGAGTTTAGATGTGATGAATAAGGAAATGTTGCATGTGCAGGTCATCCGACAGAACATTACCCAGATTTATTTATTGGCAGCGATGCTATCGGCTACCGGTGAAAAAAATCCGCACCTCGCCTGGCACCTGAATATGCAGGGCCTTCTCAATGTGCTGGATATAGCGCGGGAGGAAAAGCTGAGTAAGGTATATTGGCCCAGTAGCATTGCAGTATTTGGACCCACTTCTCCCCGCCGGCTTTGTCCGCAACACACAGTGATAGAGCCCACCACTGTTTATGGTATCAGCAAGTATGCCGGAGAATTCTGGTGCAATTATTACCACAAGCGTTATGGAGTGGATGTGCGCAGTCTCCGTTATCCCGGTCTGATCAGTTATAAATCTTTACCCGGTGGCGGTACTACAGACTATGCAGTTGAAATTTATCAGGAAGCACTGTTGCATGGAAAGTACAATTGTTATTTGTCGTCTGATACTTACCTTCCGATGATGTACATGCCTGATGCACTTCGGGCTACCCTCGAATTGATGGAGGCGCCGGCCGACGCAATTTCTGTGAGAACTTCCTACAACATTTCCGGCATGAGTTTTTCACCTGCCGAGATTGGCGCATCCATACAAAAGCATGTGCCAGATTTTGATTTACAGTATAAGCCCGATTATCGCCAGGCCATTGCCGATAGCTGGCCACAGAGCATAGATGACAGTGTAGCCCGAAGTGACTGGGGTTGGCAACCGGCTTTTGACCTTGACAGGATGACGGTTGATATGCTCAACCATCATCCTGAGAACAAAGGGGAAAAATTTTAGTGCGATAATTAAAACCTGAAGCCAATACCAATATTAGCACCACGGATACCCGCCCAGGGTCCGTTTACCTGAATATTGGCACCATTGACATTTACTGTAGTTTTGATATCGAAGGGATCAATACTGATACCATTCAAGCTACTCTGAAGGGAACTTTGTTCCTGAGGAGTCAGCGGAATCACTGATACAAGATTGAGGTCACCGGAACAACTTCCGAAGTGTCCACCGATTATTTGTAAATCTATCAGCACTCGTTTCGATAAGTTGAATTGCCAGCCAAGCATAAGACCGCCGCTGGTGGAAGTAACTTTTCCCGTGAAATCGCCGGTCTTTGTAACAGACGGCCCCCCCGTAGTAGAGGTATAGGTGATGGGTGCGGTTGCATCGAAAGTGGCAAAGCGAACATAAGGGGCAAGATAGAATCCTGTTAGATTCTTTTTACCCAAATAAAAGCGCATTTCTCCGGTGATGGCGTTGTTTCCTACCTGAAATGAATTTAATTGAAGAGCATTGCTGCTCACATTGTTATCAAAATAATTTTTAAGGGGTATCGTGCCTTTTGGCATCCAGCGGTAACTGAGCGAGAAAGAGAGTTTTCTGCTTAACCCACGTTCATAAGTTACATGGTAATTTTTTAGCAACAGAGAAGACAAGTTTAGTCTTACAATATTCTTGGGTAATGCTGCCGGAGCTTGTTTTTCCTGAGACAGACCCAAGAGTGGTAGTAAAAGCAGTGAGAGGAGGAAATGTTTCATGGGGTTTGTTTTAATGAAAATTTATGTGAGGAGGTCTTGTACTGTTCTTTTATCTAATACATGCAATGTATTATCCCGCACCTGCTTCATCACTTTATTTAAACCACAGTTCTTTTCGTCACAGTCCTTACACTTCTGATAAAAATTCAGACTCACGCAGGGTAGCAGCGCTATTGGCCCTTCTACTAAACGCATAATTCGGGAAAGGGGTATTTGTTGGGGAGGAACTTTAAAAAAATAACCTCCTCCTTTCCCTTTTTTGCTCTCCAGGATACCGTCTTTTTTTAGCAAAAGGAGTATGTTTTCCAGAAACTTCAGCGGTATTTTCTTTTTCCTGGCAATCATCGCAATTAAAATCGGACCCTCATTGCGGTGTTCTGCCAAAAAGGTAAGTGCCTTAAAGGCATACTGAGTTTTCTTGGATAACATTATGGCAATTTATGAAAATTTGTGATATCAAAGTTGCTCAGAAACCAAGCACTTCTTTCATTGAGAAAATTCCCTTTCGGCCTTGGGTGAAACCTGCTGCCAGCAGTGCTCCCCGGGCAAATCCGGTTCTGTTATGGGCCGTGTGAATAATTTCAATATCATCGATGGCCGAGTGATAGGTGACGCGGTGGGTACCGGGGGTTGGATCTGTTCTCCGGGAGATAATTGGTAACTGATCAGCAGCGGGGTTGGGGATATTCATCCAGCCCTTGAGATCATCTCTAATTGAAATGAGGTCTTCAGCCAGGGTGATCGCTGTTCCACTGGGGGCATCCTTTTTTTCTGTATGATGTATCTCTTCGATGGAGGGGTGATAGTCAGGATAATTTTTCATTAATGCTGCCAGCCAGGTATTCGCGGCAAAGAAAAGGTTAACACCAATGCTGTAATTACTCGAGTATACCAAACACCCATTGAGTTGTTCACATACATCACTCACTTCCTGCCAATGTTCCAGCCAGCCGGTACTGCCAGATACCACCGGAATTCCTGCCGCAAGAATGGTTTTGATGTTTTCAACAGCGCTGTGTGGTCCGGTAAACTCAATCGCCACATCAACCTTTTGTAATTGTTCAGCATTCAATGCCTGTTGATTATTCAGGTCAATAATCAGAGGAAAACTATGTCCCGCTTCCAGTCCCGCTGCTTCAATGGCCTTGCCCATTTTCCCGTAACCAATGAGTGCTATTTTCATATTCTTCTTTTAACGGGCATCAAAAGATTTCGGTGGCTTAGTCTTCAGTTGAAAGCTAAGGGTGAATCCGGAGCTCCGGGTAATCGGGTCAAGTTGGGGCCGCATTTGCATACTCAGGTTATTACTTACATCAAAATCTTTGAGATGGGCGAATACAGTGGCATCCAGTACTTGAAAGCCCCAGGCCAATAAAAAGAAAAGAACAGAGTAATCTCTGTCTCGCCGGTAAGCATTTCTGTAATTCAATAAGTCATTCATGGGTAGTCTTACCAGTTCAGGATCTATATAGGGTACATCACTTGGGTCGCCCTGGGCTTCTTTATATCTGGCTTCATAGGCAAACTTCATCTTTTTGTAATAATTATTGTTGAAGATGAATGTACCTACCGGAATCGCAATGATGCCATATGCCAGCGGAATTTTCCAATATTGTTTATTGTAGGCTTGTCCCCAACCCGGTAAAATCGCCGAACGGCGTGTTGCTATTCTGGGATCGTGTTTGCGAATGCTATCTTTCCCTGTTGTCAAAGTTTTTGAGTTATCCTTTATCAAATCAGTTGTATCCTGAGACAACGCGGGTTGACTGAAAAAAGCCACACAGAGAAGAATGAAAACAATTTGGCGGATTACCATAGTTTTAGCTGATGGTGATGTGCAGGTCTTTCAGTAGTTTATTCAATCCATCCAATGAATAATAGGGGAGGGTGATACTGCCATGCCCCTTGGTATGATGCACCAATTTTGCCTTGGTACTAAATTGTGAGGAGATTGCGTCTTCAATTTTTTTATTGGCCTGAGGTAGATCTTTT
>JBIIRN010000223.1:0-3686 GCA_044341525.1 Sediminibacterium sp.
ATAGGGTTTGCTGGTCATCATGCCGCCATCGCTGTATTGCGACATACCATAAATATTAGGAACCATTACCCAGTCATACGCATCGATGTAGAGTTCCATGAACCATTGGTAGACGGCATCGGGATGAATCTCACAGAGCAGCATGAAGTTGCCGAGTACCATGAGACGTTCGATGTGGTGGTTGTAGCCCGAGCGAAGCAATTTCCGGATGGTGAGGTCGATGGGTGGAATGCCGGTGGTAGCGGTATAGAAGGCGGCCGGCATGGGATGGGTGAACTGCCAGAAATTTTTCGTGCGTTGTTGTGTGCCTGACTCGCGGTAGATGAGTTGAATGAATTCGCGCCAGCCTAGTATTTGACGAACGATGCCCTCGATGCTGTTCAGGGGAATGGAATGGGTGTTGGCATAATTGATGAGCTGATGGATCACCTGCATGGGTTGAAGGAGGCCGATGTTGAGTAATGGACTCAGCACGCTGTGGAAGAGGGTGGTTTCCTGTGTCAGCATGGCATCTTCATATTGACCAAAGTCGGTTAGTTTGGTGCGCATAAATTCTTCCAATGCGAGAGCTGCATCGGCGTGCGTGCAGGGATAGTATTGTTCTGTATTGTTATGCAGGAAGGGGGCATCAGTGGTGCCGGGATGATGTGCGAAATATTTATTCGTATAGCTGACAGCTTCATGGATGAAGGCGTTACTACCACTGAAGTGCAGGGCAGGGATGGGTGTTTTGGCAGGAATTTTTTTTCTGTTCTCCACGTCATAGGTCCACTGACCTCCCAGTGCTTCACCGGTAGGGGTGAGTAGGAGTTGGTGTTTTTTTCTTTGTTGGATATAGAAGCCGGTTTGGAAGTAAGGTCTTCTTTTGCCCAGTTGAGACAGGTCTTCGGGCAGGTTGTTGATGAAGTTGGGACTAGGCAGGAAGGTGCAGGTGATGCCTTCTTTTTTACAGGAGGAATGGAGTTGTTTTTCGAGCCAGTTGTCGTTGGGAGAATAGAGGGTGATGTTGCGAATTTTTTTTGCCGCCAGTTGTCGGATGAGTTGAGGTATCCGGCTTTCGGGTTGGTGGTGTTCGATGTAAGTGACGAGATGTTTTTGATGTTCCAGTCGCTGCTGGTAGTATTTCATCGAGGAGCGGTGGAGGACGATCTTTTGTTGGTGGAAGTGGTATTGGGTAAAGAAGAGATCGTTTTCGATGAGGAAAATGGGTGTTGAGGCAGGAACGGGCAGGGGTTGTTCGAATAGTTGGTGGGGGAAGAGAAGGAAGGCGTTCATAGAATTGAATAACAAGCCGGACTATGAACAGTTCGATAGCCGGATGAATTTTGATAGTATGAAATCCTTCCGGATGGGTCTCTTTGAAGGGCGCAGCGTATGATAAAGATGGAGCTTGAAAAAGGGGAAGGTAGGCAGAGCACTTTTTTTTGTTTTTTATGTTTGGTGTCTTCCATGAAATCAAAAACCCAGCAAAAAACTGGACTATGCCGATAAGAAGCTGGTGATATGTGGTTCAACAGTTCATGACTATCTTTGGAAGGGCTGTCAACTTTAATCAGCTTTTTGAGTGTTTGTACAAAAAATTTTAGGGTCTCAAAATATGATTGCAATGCTCTAATTTTTAAAACTCCAATCATATCGTATCATTTTATGTTTAAGTTTAACCATCCAGATTCCCTTTTTTTCTTTTTAAATCTGGCAATCCTAATTATTTTAGGACATTTATTCTCATTTGTTTGCCCTTATATTCTAACTAATGGTCAGTGCCAAGTAGAATATTTTTCAAATACTGATACTTTGTTTAAAAAATTCCTAACTGGTTCAGTTTTGGGACCATTGATTGAAACGGCATTTTTTCAGGCATTACCGTTGGCCCTGTTTTACAAGTTTGTTAGAAAAAAATCAAATTTAAAACTGAACACATTGATTTTTTCCATCTCTTTATTGTTTGGTATAACTCATAACTATAATGTTCTAACAATTATTGATGCAATTTTTGCCGGAATTATATTTTGTAGGGTATATATTTATTTTATGAATCGCGGCAAATCAGGTTTCTTATATACATTTTTTATACATGCTATCTTCAATACATATGCTTTTATAGTAGATGATGTACTTAGGATTACCTGATTTAGCTATTACCTTTTTACACTTGAAAAATATATTATGGCTTTTGGTCTTGCAGTTGCTTGAGTTAGTATGCTGATCATTCTCTTCTCACACTCACCTTTTTCATATAATGACTCCCCTCACCCCTGCCCTTGCTTTAACTATTGGGGTTCTGAAGTTTCTTCCCCGCTGGGGTACAATCACCACCTTCGTTCTGGGAATCCGCGAGGGTGCAATCATCACCTGTGTTCGGGGAAGCGGAGCTCTTAACAAAGGTGCAGCAGGCGCCACCACCGCAACCGGGCGGGCAGCCGAACAGGATACCAAAAGAATCAACATCGATAGATAGACTAATTTTTTCATGGTGCCTTTTTTTGAAAAGACAGCAGATACCCTTCGGGGTTTAACCGGCAGTAGCTTTTATTAATAAATTTTAACAAAAGTGGGCGTGAAGACATCTGCGGCTTGCAAGGTGAGTTCCGCGGTTAGGAGAAACTACTTGAGTAATTTTCATATGATTATTTTCTCTGCAGCTGTCTCCGCAGACGTCTCTCCGCCTCTGGCGTAACTTGTCCGCCTCTGGCGGATGACTCTGCGGCTTGCATGGTGAGTTCCGTGGTTAGGAGAAACTACTTGAGTAATTTTCATATGATTATTTTCTCTGCAGCCGTTTCCGCAGACGTCTCTCCGCTCCCGCCACAGGCGGGACGGATGACTCTGCGGCTTGTATGGTGAGTTCACTAAATAGGAAAAACTACTTGAGTAATTACCCTCTTATTTTCTTTCGATTTGTTTGCAACCTTGCCGTAATGACTGTACGCAGAAAGATTGTTGAATGTAATGGGGTATTCTTCATCACATTTACCTGCGCCCACTGGTTACCACTTTTTACAATTACCGGTGCTTACGATGCTGTATATAAGTGGTTTGATTTTTTGAAGAAAAATGGGCATTATATTGTTTCCTATGTAATCATGCCAAGTCATGTTCATGCTGTAATTGCCTTTAGTACAAGCAAGGCATCAATCAATACACTGGTAGCTAATGGTAAGCGTTTTATTGCATATGAGTTGGTAAAAAGGTTGAGGCTAAATGGGAGCGATGAATTACTGAAGCAAATGGCGTCGTGGGTGAACAAAAACGACCAAAGACACAATAAGCTTCATGAGGTATTTGAACCATCTTTTGATCGAAAAGAATGTTATAGCATGAAATTTCTTATTCAGAAAGTCAACTACATACATTTAAATCCTTGTAAAAGTCGATTGACCAAAATGTCTGAGGATTATCCACATAGTTCTGCTCGCTATTATTTTACCGGGGTGCAAGGAATGTATCCTGTGATAACGTATATGGAATTACAGGATATTGACTTGGGGATTTGAGGTTAATTAATATTCGAAATTGCCATTCAAGCCGCAGAGTCCTCCGCCGGAGGCGGAGAGACATCTGCGGAGACGATTATGCCGCCTGTCGCGGAGCGGAAAGATATCTGTTGAGACGATTATGTCGCCTGTCGCGGAGCGGAAAGATATCTGTTGAGACGATTATGCCGCCTATCGCGGATTGGAAAGATA
>JBIIRN010000224.1:0-3683 GCA_044341525.1 Sediminibacterium sp.
TGCATTACTTCCTCCGCCTCCAACACCGAGCACTTTAATGATGGAAGATTTTTGTTTGGGAAGATCAAAATGTATCATACTGCTGAATTTAATGGTAGTGAATAGGTTGTTGTTGTTAGTATTGTGGTGGTGTTGTTTATTTATTGAGCATCTGGTCTTCTTCGCTGAACATATCAATCATCTTAATTTTAAATTTATCCCAGAAATTTACCCGGGGCTTTCTGGGCTCCTGAACATGTGGCTTTAGTTCCTCCGGTAAAACGGGTTCTACTATCGGTGTTGTCTGAGCAGTGAGAGTTGCTTCTGTTTGTGACTTTCTCAAATTCTCAAGGTATTGCTGGTACTGCGGCTCATGGTCATTATAACCTTTCAGAATTAATCCGATACAGGTTGAATACATCGGCTTTTTGAGTTCTTCAATGTGATTCGGAGCCAGGTGCTCATTGGGGAATCCAATTCGTGCATTCAGTCCGGTAGTATACTCCGTCAATTGTATCAGGTGCTTCAATTGAGAACCTCCCCCCGTTAAAATAATTCCACCGTTCATTGCTCTGCTGTCGAGTCCTACCTGTTTGAGGTGAAATGAAACAAAATCAAGGATCTCACCCATGCGGGCCTGGATAATTCCGGCCAAACTCTTCATACTGATCTCTCTGGCAGGCATCCCTTTGAATCCCGGAATTGTTATGTAAGTATTAGACTGGGCAGCATCCACGAGGGCACTACCATATTGCACCTTCAGGGCTTCTGCCTGGCTTCTTAATACACCCAATCCGGTTTTAATATCATTGGTTATGTTTTCACCGCCAAAAGGTATAACGGCTGTATGTTTCAGGATACCCTCATAGAATACGGCCAGATCGCTGGTTCCGCCTCCGATATCCAGTATGGCAACACCGGCTTCGATGTCTACATCGGTCATTACGGCACTGGCAGATGCGAGGGGTTGTAATACCAATTCCTTGGTTGAAAGTCCGCTTCTGTCTACCGAACGATGAATATTTCTGATGGCATTACGGTCTCCGGTGATGATATGAAAATTGGCACCCACCTTCACACCGTTGTAACCAATCGGATCTTTAATGTTGGGAATGTTATCAACATGGAAATCCATTGGAATCACATCGATAATCTGATCTCCGGCAGGTATGAAAGTCTTCCGCTGGTTATTGATTAACTGTTCAATCTCTTCTTTAAAAATTTCAATTTCTGCATCCTGGCGAACAATATCCCCACGGGTTTGCAAACTTTTAATGTGCTGACCGGCAATTCCCACATAAACATCTTTTACCTCCAGGGAAGGATTGGATTTTTGCAGACTTTCCAAAGCCTGCACAATGGCCCGACGGGTTTGTTCGATGTTGAGTACGAGCCCATGCTGTACCCCGTTGCTGTTAGCACGACCAAAACCCAGGATCTCCAATTTGCCGAATTCATTTTTACGACCTGCAATGGCAGCTATCTTCGTAGTACCGATGTCAAGTCCTACAATGATGGGTGATTCAATCTGACTCATAAATGCTGATTTTGTTGTTTGTTGTGTTGTTGCTGTTGACTATGATTTGTATTTGAATTATTTTATTTTTTCTTCAGTAGGTTTGTTTGCGTTTTCAGTGCATTCTTAGGTACGTTCAACAAGGCCTTCTTGGATAACGCTGAATCGGGTGTTTTATTGTAACTTTTTTCTATGTTTTTATCCTTTGAAATGAGCGCTTTTTCCGGGCCAATGGGTGGCAAAATGGCTGGTTGATTAGCTGGAGATAAAGCGGCCGCATTTATGGCAGAATTCATTTGATCCACTCCCCTGGCAATCCCTTCCACCGCCCGGTAGAACCCGGCTGAATCGATTGAGTTCCTGCCTTGTATGGAATCAGCTTTGATGCCAATCAGTTGATTCCGGTATTGTACATTTATCCTCGCATATTTACCGTAACCCATTTTAAAGTAATCACTCCTGAAATAAGCATTCAGCTTTTTAAATTTCTCCGAAAGATGGGAGGCATCTCCGAGTTGTATGGTTGGAGTTCCGGTTAACAAGAACATTTCAAACTGATTCCCCGGTAAAATTGCTACCTGACTTACCAGGGCCATCCAAAGAGAATCAGCTGCCAGAAACTGACTAATCGAAATGATACCAGCCATCAGGGCGCTATCGGGAGCCGAAAGAACCTGGTTGTCGGAAGGAAAATCAGTAAATACCGGAACCTGGGCTGTGAGGTGATCACTCAATGGAAGTCTAACCCCACTGCTATCAATATAAAATGAATTTTCCTGCAGGGTAAAAAGGCGCGCCACCGGCACTCTTTCCCGAATTTGTGCCTGCAAAATCTGATTATTATCAACATATATTTCCGCCTCAGCTATCCAGGGATTGCGCTCCAGCAGCATCTCCATCGAACGAAGTGGTAGTTGACTGATGGTTTTTCCCTGGGCTGCAAATGTGCTGTCAAGCATAGCTTTAATTTCCTGTTCATTCACGAACAGCATTTTAATATTGGGTGATTCGATGGTCACCCGAATTCCCTTGCAGCTCTCCCTGGATTGGCTGATCATAGCGGCACCTAAAATCACGATTACCCCGATACCCATCAGTACCCAGCAGGTCCGTATGATTATTTTTTTCCAGGGCAGCTTACGCATGACTTTCATTTTGGTACAGAATAACTACCTCATTGATAAGTTGATCAATGTCTCCGGCACCCGCCATAACCAACAATGCAGGCTTTGTATGCTCAATCCACCGCATGCAAGCTTCACGGCTCATCAAATGAACCATCGCTTGATTCATCCGATAGCCAATCATTTCACTGCTGACTCCTTCCATCGGCAATTCCCTGGCTGGATAGATGGGTAAGAGAATGACTTCATCTGCTCCATCGAGACTTTCGGCAAATCCCTCACACAGATCTTTTGTCCGGCTGAATAAATGGGGCTGGAATACCAAACTGATTTTTTGACCGGGAAATACATCTCTTACCCCACTGATCAATGCTTTTAATTCCTCGGGGTGATGAGCATAATCATCGATGAGTACTTTATTGGGCCCATTCCATCGGTATTCAAAGCGGCGCTTTACTCCTTTAAAATCTGCCAGTGCCAGTCGTATGGCTTCATCACTGATGCCCAGTTGCCGGGCTACCATGATGGCAGCCATCGCATTTTCAATGTTATGTCTTCCACCCATAGAAAGTGAAACATTTTCTATGGTAAAATGCTTACCGGCCACATCAAAAACATAAGAGCCATTGTTCAACCGAATATTGGTTGCGTAAACATCAGCAGCTGTATCCTGGGCACTATAAGTAATACTAATTCCCTGCTTGAATCCGATAGTCGACCTGATTCGATTTTGAAGAATCAATTGTCCACCCGGCTTGATTTTTTCGGAAAAAGCAATGAACGCTTTTTCCACTTCTTCCGGCGTACCGTAAATATCTAAGTGATCGGGGTCTACGGCTGTGATGATGGCAATATCGGGAGATAATTTCAGGAAGCTGCGATCATATTCATCTGCCTCTATCACAGCTACATTTTTTTCACTGCTCCAAAAATTAGTGCCGTAGTTGGCAGATATACCTCCCAGAAAAGCATTACAACCATATCCGGAATGACGCAAAAGATGCGCCACCATAGTAGATACGGTCGTTTTACCGTGTGTACCTGCAATACAAATATTGAACGTG
>JBIIRN010000225.1:0-3658 GCA_044341525.1 Sediminibacterium sp.
TCACTGCAACAACTCAGTATGTTCATAACGCGCGAGATGCACTGTTGGCAACTGGCAGTCAATATTACCCCTATCGGATTGTTCCGTTCATTCAATATAACTTTCAATCCTAAATCCGGTATTCTTCGGGATCTGCGGATTAATCGAAGCCGTACTTTCTCTAATCAGTGATGGTTGAGTAAATAGTTCCGCATCCGATCGAATAAAACTCCTTTTAATTCTTGTGCATTTCTACCCTGAACAGGTTCGGCAGGAAGAATGTGCATTTCAATCCGGTGTGGCCAGAGATAAAAAAACTTTCCGGGCGGTAAGATGGTTCGGGTATGGAAGAGCAAAACAGGTAATAGATCATTTCCGGCAGATTCTGCGAGACGGAATGCCCCACTATAAAAAGGTGCTAATGCATCACCGGTTAAATTTCGAGTTCCTTCCGGGTAGATCAACATGTCGAGACCTATATCCAGCATTGCCCGCATGTCGTCAAAACTTTTTCGACGGCTTTCCTCACTCCGACGATCGACCAATACGCTGCCGAAGGAATAAATCCAACCAAAAATCGGTAGGCGAGTAAAACTCTTCTTTGCAATGGTCTTGTTGGCGCGGGGGAGGAAGGGCGTGCTAACGGGAACATCCATCAGACTGTTGTGGTTGCAGAGAACAATATAAGGTTTCCCGAAATGATAGTTTTTACGTCCCCGGATAATCAGCGGACAACCAATTAAAGTCAGAAAGATTCGCATCCAAACTTGGGAAACTTTCCGGTGCCAACGGGCTTTAGAGGGTTCTTTTAGCCAAAAACAGGGAATATAAAAAACAAAGGCCACGAGTAGGGAATAAACAAAAAGCACAAGTGCCCATGCGGCAAAAATTCGCCCAAAAAAACTTTTAAGAGTGGAAAAAGACGGGGAATCGCTTCCGGCAGACTGCATGGATCAAAAAGTTTTTATAGCCGGCCAAAGTTAAAGAAAATCAATGGCTAAGGTGCCGTACTGCCTGAAACCGGCAACCACTGAATAGGGGGATGACCCTGACTGATTAAAATTTCATTGACCCGGCTAAAATGCCTGCAACCCAGAAAGCCCTTATAGGCACTCAAGGGGGAGGGATGGGCCGCTTTCAGCACTGTATGTTTAGTCTCATCAATGAGTCGTTGTTTGTCCTGCGCAAATTTTCCCCAAAGTAAAAATATGAGTCCCTCTTTTTCCTCCGACAAAGTAGTAATCACTGCATCGGTAAATTCTGTCCACCCAATCTTGGCATGACTGGCGGGTTCATTTTGACGAACGGTGAGGGCAGCATTCAATAACAATACCCCTTGCTGAGCCCAGTGTGTCAGATCGCCGGAAGGGGGGATAGTACCTCCCATATCATCGGCTATCTCTTTAAAAATGTTTTGAAGGGAGGGGGGAAGAGGCACCCCGGGAGGAACCGAAAAACTAAGTCCGTGTGCCTGTCCGGGATTATGATATGGGTCTTGACCTAAAATTATTACCTTAACTTTATTAAAAGGTGTTTGCCAGAAAGCATTGAAAATCAAATTACCGGGAGGATAAACAAATTGACCTGAAGCGATTTCTGATTTCAGGTGGGTGACCAGGTGTAAGAAAAAATGGCGTTTAAATACTGGGCTCAAAACTTCTTTCCAACCGGGTTCAATTTTCACTTCCATAATAGAAAACTATAATACTTGAGTAATAAAACTACGATAGGTATGCTGATTCTCCAACCCATTCAATTTTTTCGCAGCGAAAGGTATCCATTCATGCCGGAAGTCCATTTCTCTCCTATGTCAAAAAAACGATAGGTTTTTCCCTCGCAATTGACCTGATATACATTACCCTTTCCTGCAAATTGGGAAGAAATAACCTGACAGGGTAAGGAATCAGATCCGGCTGTTGTACTAAAAACAAGGTTTTCGGGACGAATCATCCTGTGTTCAAAGGAATTTTGCTGCTGAGGAGCAGGCTTCCACCGATTGGCATGTTCAGGGGAAAGCAGTTCAAATTCCCCCAATAATCCGGCCACATAGGCATCGGCAGGGCGTTGATAGAGGTCAGACGGACTTCCCGCTGCTACCATTGCTCCATCCCGAAGAATTAGAAGCCGGTTAGCCCAGGAGAAAAGATGGTCCGGCTGATGGGAACAGAGCAGGCAGGTGATGGAAAGACGGGCAGACACATCATCCAATACCTGTTGTAAAATGGATTGATTGATGGCATCGAGGTGGGAAAAAGGCTCGTCAAGCAAGAGCCATCGGGGCGAGCTGATCAATAGGAGGGCGAGGGCTATTCTCTGCTGTTCACCCCCCGATATCTCAGTATGCTTTCGGTCCATCAGGTGGTCAATTCTGCACCATTCGAACAATTCCCTTCCCCTGCCACCTTCCCATTGGTTAGCGTAGCTGAATAGTTCGTGAACGAAATAATGATGGGGGAGTTCCGGTTGTTGGGAAAGATAGGCAAGACCGGGATGTCCTGGAATTAGTTGTTCATGGGGCCCAGCAACTCTTTTTCCAAAGAGATGTATCGATCCTGTATCAGCAGATTGATGTCCCGCTATTAGTTGGAGTAGGGTGGACTTTCCTGAACCACTGCTACCGGCAATGGCCAGCTTTTCACCAACATCCTGACGAAAATGGATATTGCTCAAATTAAAATAGGGTGATACCTGCTTTCCCAGACCGATGACTTCCAACATGTTGCAAAGTTAAGGTGGCTGGCTGGGGAATGGGTAAAAAAAGGAACCCCTGCTGCCTGGCAACAGGGGTTTTCCCACCCTTTATGTAACAACTGAAATTTTAGCTAGCCTTTCTAAGTAATTGATCTTCTGTCTCTTCTTCCTGAATATTTGATAGGATATTGGACTGGATATTTGCCTGAAGGATACGAGCCTGCTGGTTAGTCAATTCAGACACCACTGACTGTTGTGCCTGTTGTTGAGGGGCCAGTTGCGTTGTATAACCCAGAGTGATCAATGTGATAGAGGGTAAAATCATAGATAACATTTGCCAGTTTCCCTCGGCTCTATTCTGCTCACGTGCAATATTACCTACCCAGTTATAAGCGATAACCCGAAAGATAACTCCGCCTGTAATCATGATGTTCATATAAATATTCATTGCATCATAAAGTGCATTCGACGCAATGCAGAAATAGGTAAATAGAACAGGAGTAAGCAGGCAGAAAATACCGGCGAAAGAAGCCTCTTCATTTCTTTCGTAACGTGCGGTGCTGAATACTTTTGGCTGGGCCACAGTAAAGTAACTGCTAACGTTGGTAACAGAACTACCCAGGAGTTGGTTGAGGGAGTAAGTTGACATAAGGTTCTTTTTTAGGTTGTTATTGGAATTAGTTTTTTATAGCTGATTCAACGATGTAAAATTGCATCCGTTTCAATGTGGTTTTTATAGTGTCTTTTACTATTCTTTTGTCACGACGAATTTTTTACTTGTAGTGGTATTACCACAGCGTGGAAGTATGAATTCAACAAAAAAATACCTTTCCTTAACGTCTTGTTAACTATATAAAAGCGAAAAATCGATTCAAAAAAATCGATGGAAATCAATGCAGCAGCAGATTTCAGGAGATATGCATGATATTTTTTTTAGAGAGTGGCATATATATAAAAAAAGAAAGCCCCCGCAAATTTGCAGGGGCCA
>JBIIRN010000226.1:0-3621 GCA_044341525.1 Sediminibacterium sp.
AATTCTTCCTGTATCATCCATTCGGTTCAACAACAAGCCCGGCTGATGTTCAGCAATATATTCATCAACTGCTTGCCTGGAACCACGCCAGAATCCATAATCATCAATTATCAATACCCCTCCTGAATTCAATAGCGGATATAGATGAATCATTTCATGTCGGGTAGATTCATACCAATCTGTATCAAGTCTGAGGAGCGCAATATTAGATGGAATTTTCGCTGGGATGGTTTGTAAAACGTCTCCCTCAATAAAATGAATTTTGTTTTCCGGATAGCCCGTACTCAATACATTTTTTCTTACCTCTGCGAGGGAAGAAAAAGCCCAGATGACACTTTCTTCTTTCTTTCCAATTTCCTGTTGTAATAAATGGTCGGCCCCTTCACCCTGGAAGGACTTATCAGCATCTGTAGGGGCGGTCATCCCGGCATACGTGTCGTAGAGATGAAGTTCCCGATCTGTATTTCCTAATTTTTTCAATGTAAGGGCTATCGTCATCATGCTGCCACCTTTCCATACTCCACACTCAACCAGATCTCCCTGAATGTTATTCTCCACGACGTATTTTACGGCTTCAATTAACCCGTAAAGTCTTTCCGGACTTGTCATGGTATAGGGACGGACTTGCTGAATGATGTCTATATGCCATTGATCAAAATCAGGCGGAAAGGGAGCAATAGCTTGCTGCAGGCCCATCTGCTGTTTCAGCCATTTGATAGGGCGAAATTTTTTACTCATGGGTGAGTGGATTAATTGTTTCTATTACTTGTGCAGGTTGAACTAATTCGTAGGGAATATCAACCGTAAATAAATATTTTTTTTGAACTATTTCCGGCTGAGCTAAATCGGTTTTGATTTCTGTTGGATATACAGCTTGTATTTTATGTTGAAGATACTCCGGATAAGGTGCAAATCTTCCAAACTGCGATCCATTAAAGATGGCTGAAACATGGCACCCTACCGCCGCTGCCAAATGCACCGACCCTGTGTCTACCGTAACCAGCCATTGCGCACCCTTCAAAATAGTTAGTAACTCAGGCAATCGGGTCGCACCGGTCAAGTCCGTTACCCTGCCTGAAAATTGTTCCTGAAAAGCAGCCGAATAAGGAAGATCCGCAGGCCCACCACACAAGACCACTTCCCAGCCCCAGCGCTCCTGGCAATAAGTAGCTACTTCAGCAAAATATGCGGCAGGCCAAATTCGCTTCGCACTCCGCGAACCCGGAAAAATAACCAGGTA
Source organism: Sediminibacterium sp. (assembly GCA_044341525.1). Lineage (GTDB taxonomy): Bacteria > Bacteroidota > Bacteroidia > Chitinophagales > Chitinophagaceae > Sediminibacterium. The sequence continues at coordinate 1,241 of JBIIRN010000226.1, forward strand.
TTTTTGGGGAAGTATGACCGATACAGCCGGTAAGTCTTTAAAATTAACCTGCCCAACCAATTCCGTCATTTTCTCCCCACTCACAAATTCCGCAAACAAACGATTGCGCAACATCTCAAACAACACTTCCTCAGGCCCCCGGAATAAGTGATGATACATTTCCTTGTCATACCCGCGTTCATAAGGTCTTATATTCTCCTCATTCGCCACCATTCCATATACAAGCTTCCCCGCCGCCGCCTTCACCAAGGCATCATCATTCCGCTTATCCCTTGAATAAGTGGGATTAATCACCACTTCATATCCTGCCTGATTCAGTTCCCTTAAAATGGAAAACCTGTAGCGCAAATCTCGTTTGAATCGCTTTTTATCCAGCCAAATGACCTTTTGAAAGCAATCACTGTCCAGTTGTTCATACAAACTCCGCCAACTCGCATTTCCACACAAAGTCAGCTCCTTTCCTTCCAACACCTTTGCTAATAGCAAATGGCGCATGACCGGCCGCCACAACATATAATCGCCAATCTCGTCCACCCTAACCACCAACGCCTTCCTCTCGCCATTACCGGATACGCCCATCCGGGCCAAATGTCCTGTAAGATCATAGAGAATATCCTTCCACCGGTTCAACATGGCTGAAAAAACTTTAATTTGCTGCCAGATCCTACTGGCATGGTTCCCTACGACTTCAATCCCAACTTCCGTCACCCGTTGTATTTTATCCGCAAGGGTCTTTACAACAAAATTAAACTATACAGTGGAGAACTGAACGGTCGTTTACTCGATTTCGGCTGCGGAGCCAAACCCTATCAGTCACTTTTCACCAAAGTTAGCGAGTATGTGGGCGTAGATTATGCCGGTGAAGGGCATGATCATGCCAACGAAAACATAGATGTATACTATGACGGGAAAACGCTTCCCTTTCCCGATGCCTCCTTCGATGCCGTTTTTACAAGTGAAGTATTTGAACATATTTTTAATCTGCCGGAAATACTCCCCGAATTAAACCGGGTATTGAAACCCGGTGGAAAAATGCTGCTGACCTGTCCTTTTGCCTGGGAAGAACATGAAGTACCCGCAGACTATGCCCGTTATACCCGCTTCGCCCTGCATGACCTGCTCTCTCAAAATGGATTCAAAATTATCCAAACCGATAAAAACGGCCACTTCATCAGTACCCTTCATCAACTATTTATCGTCTATATCAATGACCAATGGTTACACAAAGTGTGGCTGCTCTCCCGATTTGAACTATTTAAAAAAATCATCAGACAGGTGGTGGTTCCCGGATTCAATCTGTGTTTTCGACTTTTTGAACCCTTCTGGCCTAAATCCGAAACCCTTTATTTGAATACCATCCTGCTGGTTGAAAAAAAATAAATGAAAAAGATTCTCTACACCGTTTGTTCTGCGAATCACCTGGCTCACTGCAAAACCATGTGCGACTCATTTGCTGCATTACATCCGGATTATACAATTATTATCGGGTTGGTGGATAAAATCGAAGGGCGATTTAATGCCGACTTACTCTCACCTCATGCCATCTGGGAGATCCATACATTGGATATTCCTCATTTCGATGAGATCACTGCCCGCTATTCAGTGATTGAATTGAATTGCGCTATGAAGGCATTCATGGCACAGGCCATTTTTGCCCGTGAATATCCGGATATCCTGCTCTATCTGGATTCCGATATGTGGGTACTTCATTCATTGTCTGTCGTGGAGGAACAGCTGCAGCAACACCACCTGCTCATCACACCGCACCTGACAAAACCACTTCCTGATAACACCCAATTACCGTTGGAACGGGATATACTTCGTTCGGGCATTTATAATGCCGGGTTTTTGGCTATGACGCGTTGTGCCGCCACAGATGATTTCCTTCGCTGGTGGGCCCAGCATATGCAAACGGAATGTCATTATCAATTTGCCGAGGGCATGGGGGTTGATCAGATTTGGCTGAACCTCGTTCCGCTTTTTTTTCCGGGAACTGGCATCCTTCAACATCCCGGTGCCAATGTTGCTTATTGGAACATTCCAGAACGGGGTCTGGCGGAAACCCCACAGGGTATTCGGGTGAATGATACCTATCCCTTGCTTTTCCTGCACATCAGTGGCTATTCTTTTGAACAACCCGGAATTTTGTCCCGCCACCAGAACCGATTCAATCTGGAGAATCTGCCGGTTTGGAAAAAATTACTGGAACAATACAGATCACAAGTGATGGCCAATGGGTATGAGCAATTTCATGCCATGCCTTGTTTGTATGCCAGGAAAGCAGCTTCTACACTGGGTATTATGAAAAATATCAACCGCTTACTGCAACCACTCGGCATAAAGATTTCCCGACACGAATAATAAATACAGGGAATAATTGC
>JBIIRN010000229.1:0-3610 GCA_044341525.1 Sediminibacterium sp.
ACGTCTTTATAGAAATGATACGAAGAAAGAAAAAGATGGTTCTGTTACAGGGAAGTTTAAAAATGTTACCAAGGAATCAGGAATTAAGGGAACTCGCATCGGATATGGGTTAGGGATAGCAGTCTCTGATATCAATCTCGATGGTTGGCCGGATATTTATGTGGGAAATGATTTTCATGAAAATGATTATCTCTACATCAACCAGCGCAATGGTACTTTTATTGATGAAAATTTACAGCGCCTGAATCATACCAGTCAGTTTAGCATGGGCGTCGACGTTGCTGATATCAATAACGACGCCCATCCTGATGTGATTTCGATGGACATGTTACCGTATGACCCCTACATGTTAAGACGGTCCCTTGCTGAAGATGATTACACCATTTTCCAACAAAAAATATTTTACGGCTATACCTATCAATATGCCAGGAATAATCTTCAACTCAATCGGGGTAACGGTAGTTTTAGTGAGGTAGGACAATATTCCGGAATTCATGCCACTGACTGGAGCTGGGCTGCTTTGTGGATGGATTTTGATAATGATGGGAACAAAGATTTATTTGTTTCGAATGGTATCCCTAAACGGATGAATGATATAGACTACATCAATTTTGTGTCGGGAGATGATATCCAGCAAAAATTACGAAACAACACAATTCGTGACAAAGACCTTTCCCTAACAAAGAAATTTCCCGAAATAAAAATTCCGAATCAGTTCTTCCGCAATAAGGGTAACCTACAATTTGATAACCTGACAGATAGCATATTTAATAATCTTCCGACATTTTCTAATGGGGCGGCCTATGCTGATTTGGATTTAGATGGTGACCTGGATATCATTGTCAACAATATTGACGACCCGGCACTTATATACAGCAATAATACCAGTAACAATGAAAAGCAATCAAATGCTACCAGCATAGCCCTCAAAGGAAGTGAAGCCAACCCCCTCGCTATTGGGGCGCGTATTCTAATCTATCAACAAGGTCAGGTAAGGAATTACGAGCATCAGCCGGTACACGGGTTTCAGTCCAGCATGCTGCTCCCCCTGCACATTGGGTTAGGGGCCCAACCTATTGATTCTGCCATACTCATCTGGCCGGATGGTAGGTATCAGCAGATTCAATTAAGGGCCAACAACCGGGACACCTTCACCTACCAACAACAGTTACCCTTCTTTGATTTCTCCCGGTTTAATTATAGTAATCGTAAAAAGAGCTGGGAAGACATAACTGCTTTCACCGGATTTTCCTATCGGCACCTTGAGAATATTTTCAATGAATTTAACCGTGAGCCGCTCATGTCTGCTATGATGTCTACAGAAGGACCGGCAGTCGCAGTGGGAGATATTAACCATGATGGACTGGAAGATATTTTTGCCGGCGCATCAAAAGGGTTTCCCGCAGCGGTATTTTTACAAACGAGTAAGGGTAGTTTCAATAAAATTTCCCAACCCGCACTGGCATTGGATTCAATGTGGGAGCATGTTGCTGCTACATGGGTCGATGTAAACCTCGACTCACACCTGGACCTACTGATTGCCACAGGCGGTAATGAGTATTATGGAAATGATGAACACCAGCAACCCTTGTTATATTTAAACGATGGAACCGGTCTCCTAAAGCGGGAGCCGAATGCTTTCCCGGGCATTTATGGTACTTTCAGCTCTATTGCCATTACTGATCTCAACAAAGATGGGTTTCCCGATATTTTTCTTGCTGGCCGGGCAGAACCCTGGAAATATGGACAGTCGACTCGTTCCTATATTCTTGTCAATTCCAAACAACTTCAATTCATAGACCGAACGCAAGAAATTTGTCCGGAATTGAAAGCACCGGGCATGATCACCGATGCACATTGGCGGGACTATGATCAAAATGGGCAACCCGATCTGTTGTTAAGTTATGATTGGGGGGGGATTGAACTCTGGCTGAGAGAGGGTAATAAATTCAGGAAGCAGCCGGTAACGGATAAGCACGGATGGTGGAATAGTTGCACACCTGTAGATGTTGATGGTGATGGCGATCTCGATATAGTAGCAGGTAATTTCGGATGGAATAGCCGATTGCAGGCAAGCGAAAAAGAACCCGTTCAGATGTGGGTGGGAGATTTTGATGACAATGGAATTGTAGAGCAAATACTTACTTATCACTTGCGGGGAGAGGAAATTTGCTTCTCCAGCAAGACTCAGTTAGAGAAGCGAATGCCCGTTCTCAAAAAGAAGTTTCTGTACGCGGAAGATTTTGCCAGAACCCCGGTTAAAGACATATTTTCTGCTGCTAAGTGGAAGTCTGCTACCCGATTGTATGCCGATTATTTTGCCAATACAGTTTTCATCAATCAAGGAAATTTAAATTTTCAACCTGTTGTATTACCAGGAGCAGCTCAGTACACAAGTTTACGGAGCAGTTTTCCGATAAAAGATTCTGTAGGAACACAATTGCTTCTCCATGGTAATTTTTACGAGTATAATGTGGAAATTGGTCGACAGGATGCCAGCGAAGGCATATTGGTGAAATTTGCAGTTGATGGTAAGCCAAAGCTTGATTTGATGAGGGATGTTAGAATCACCGGTCAGGTCAGGAAAATTGTACCTATACAAATCAAGGGGGGGCAAGCGCTCATCCTGGTGAAGAACAACGATAGCTGGCAGATCATCCAAAAAAGATAAATTAATCTAATTGAAAACCGGGTAATTGATTTGTGTTACCCACTTGGTTGAATCAGTTTCTTTTCTTCTGTCTGTAATTAACTGTTGATAAGGGATAGCCGGGGATTGTTTATGATTGTCGCGCAGATAATTTCCCAGTTCAATTTCTGCCTCAGCCACTTTTGCCCATCCCCCTAAAACATCGGCTTTCATCAGAAAGCCCGGGGCCATGGTTTTATTTTTAAATAAATTGGTTGGCTCAATAGGATTTTTTACAGGAATAGCTGTCATCAGCTGAAAATATTTCTCATCCAATGGACGAATATTTAGTATTGGTTGACCTAAAAGGGCAATCTGTTTTCCGGAAAGAAACTTTTCCAGGGTATCAATTACTAAGTATACTTCTGAATTTGAAGGGAAATGATCATACTCCTTCATAGTCGATACCCAATTGATCATTTCTACTCTTCCTTTAATAATCTCAACACCATAAACATTTTTTGAAGCACTAAAAAAATTGCTCACATTCAGCAGGAATTGTTCGGCGGATTTTTTCAACGGTTTTGCGATGACCTTGTATATTCTTGAAAGAAAATGATCGGTACCCCCTTCTGTCATTGTAACATAAAACTGAGTTTGATTTTTCAGGGCAGGGGTAAAGCTAAAATCTATGATGTTTTTTTCATTTTTTTCCGTTGCAGAAAATCCATTCAGTAATACTTTTTGAATGACAAATTTCTTTCCTTCCCATTCAAAACTGCTATCAGTACTATTTTTTCCTGGCAGCCACTTGGCTCTCCGGTCTGGGTTAAGAAACAGTCGTGAAACTGCGTCAGGTGGACAGTCTACTACACCGGATGCTATATAAGATTTAGTATAATTACGGGATATAACAATAAGTCCGGCAATCAACCCTAATAAAAATACTGACCCGATTATTTTTTTCATTTTTTAGTTAAT
>JBIIRN010000041.1:0-11594 GCA_044341525.1 Sediminibacterium sp.
CAGATAGGTTTCGATTTGCTGTAACGTGTCAAGAATAACACCTACCATGATGAGCAAGGAGGTGCCTCCAAAAAAGGAGCTAAATCCCTGGGTAACATTGAGACGCTGAGCGAACCCGGGCATGATACCAACGAATGCCAGGAAGATAGCACCGGGAAGGGTAATCTTATCCATGATGCCGCCAATAAAATCAGCAGTGGGTTGACCCGGTTTTACACCCGGAACGAATCCGTTGTTTTTCTTCAGGTCTTCCGCAATTTGCTTGGGGTTAAAAATCAGTGCTGTATAAAGGAAGGTAAAGCCAATTACCATCACTGCATAGATTAACATGTACCAGAAATTGCTGGGGTCGTTGAAAATACGAATGATGCCCTGAGTAGAATCAAGGTTCGTAAAAGAAACGAGGGTGGGCAGGAACATAATTGCCTGTGCAAAGATAATCGGCATAACACCTGCGCTATTTACCTTAATCGGAAGGAACTGACGAGCACCTCCGAGTTGTTTATTTCCAATGATTTGTTTAGCGTAGTTAACGGGTATCTTACGAACGCCCTGCACCAACAGAATCAAGCCCATGATAATGATAACCAGGATGGCGATTTCTACCAGAAATATCAACAATCCGCCACCGCCCCGTTGTTCTTTAGTGCTGAATTCCTGGATGAGAGAAATTGGTAATCGGGCGAGGATACCCACCATGATAATGATAGAAGTGCCATTTCCCAAGCCCTTATCCTGAATTCTTTCGCCCAGCCACATTACAAACAGCGTTCCTGCAGTAAGGGTAATAATAGTAGAAAAGGTAAAAGCAGATCCTTCGAATCCGGGCAGGATAGCATCGCGATAACCGGGACCATTCAGGTAGGCTACATAGGCAGCGGCCTGGAAGATGGTAACAATAACGGTGAGGTAACGAGTCCATTCATTGATCTTCTTTCTTCCACTGTCACCATCTTTCTGGATCTTCTGAAGGGTAGGAACCAATATGGTCATCAACTGCATGAAGATAGAAGCAGAAATATAGGGCATGATACCCAGTGCCAGAATGGAAGCCTGGGAAAATCCTCCTCCGGCGAACATATCAAAGATGCCCAACAGGCCGGTATTGCTGGCTGTTTGCTGAGCCTGTTCAATCTTATTAGGATCAAGACCGGGCAATACGATGTGGTTACCGAGACGATAAGTTAGAACCAATGCCAGTGTAAGTATGATCTTATCTCTTAGCTCCTCAATGGTCCAGATATTCTTTAAGGTCTGTATTAATTTTTTCACTGAATGGCTATTAATGAATTGATAAATTGCTTTCAGGTGCTCTCACCGGTCAGCGGCGGCAATTTACAATATTTTATGCTATAATCTCGATCGTACCACCGGCAGCAGTCACTGCATTTTTAGCCTTCTCGCTGGCGGCGTTTACTTTGAAAGTTAAGGCAGATTTCAAATCACCATTTGCCAGAAGTTTAATACGATCAGTTTTCCCAATTAATCCGTTTACATACAATGTTTCCGGACTAAACTCGGTGAAACCATATTTTTCTGTCAATTGAGCGATCTGACCCAGGTTGAATACTTTATAGGAAATACGGTTATTATTGGTAAAGCCTCTTTTAGGAATTCGGCGTTGAATGGGCATCTGACCACCTTCATGGGCCATTTTACTCTTATAACCGGCGCGGCTTTGACCACCCTTATTACCTTTAGTTGATGTACCGCCTTTACCGGAAGCTTCTCCACGTCCTATTCTTATCGCTTTGTGAGTAGATCCTTTTGCGGGTTTGAGTGTGTGCAGTTTCATAATTTGATGTTTGAACTTACGGGGAATCACCCCTCGCTAATTATTAATTGATGACTGGTTTGCAATAGAAATTATTGCACTTCCTCCACTTTTACCAGGTGGGTAACTTTTTGAATCATACCCAGTATTTGCGGAGTTGCATCTACTTCTTTGCTGGCATTGAGTTTACGCAAACCAAGGGCAGCCAGTGTTTTTTTCTGACGCTCAGGACGATCGATTCCGCTTTTAATTTGCGTGATCTTAATTTTTTTCATGACTAACTTTTTACAGGTTTCTGCTGATTATCCGTTGAATACTTTGGCCAATTTAATGCTACGTGTTTTGGCAACTTGCACAGGCTCTCTGAGCAAAGCCAATGCTTTGATGGTAGCTTTCACCACGTTATGCGGATTAGCTGACCCAAGACTTTTGGCAAGTACGTCGGTAACTCCTGCACTTTCCAGAACAGCCCGCATGCTACCTCCGGCGATTACACCCGCACCATGGGCAGCTGGTTTGATCAGTACTTTGGCAGCACCATCTTTTGCCAGTTGCTCGTGTGGAATGGTTCCGTGCATAATGGGTACACGAACCAGATTTTTCTTGGCGTCTTCGATGCCCTTAGAAATGGCTTCCTGAACTTCTTTCGCCTTTCCCAGTCCGTGACCTACCACACCACCTTCGTTACCTACTACCACCAGGGCTGAGAAACTGAAAGTACGACCACCTTTGGTAGTTTTCACTACTCGGTTGATGGCAACAACTTTATCTTTCAATTCCATCTCACCGGCTGCTTTTACTTTATTTAAACTAAGCTTAGACATTGTCTGAATTTAATTGATTGATTATTCTTTATAATTTAAAATTGAAGACCTGCTTCACGGGCACCGTCGGCAACCGATTTAACTCTTCCGTGGTAGAGATTTCCGCCTCTATCGAAAACGCAGGTTTGTAACCCCAGTGACTGTGCTTTGCGGGCAATTGAACCACCTACCAGTTTAGCCTTTTCAATTTTAGTACCCTTCTGTGCCTGAATGTCTTTCTCCTGAGAGGAGGCAGCAGCCAGGGTAACACCGTTTTCATCATCAATCAGCTGTGCATAGATTTCAGCATTGCTTCTGAATACAGAGAGGCGGGGTTTGGTTGCAGTGCCAGAAATTTTCTTGCGAATCCGGTATCTGATTTTCTGCCTTTGAATCAATTTACTCATGGTATGTTGTTTTTGCTTCCGATTCTGCCGGAAGCCGATTTACTAACTATTTTATTTACCAGCAGCCTTTCCTGCTTTTCTTCTCAGTTGCTCACCCACGTATTTAACACCTTTTCCTTTGTACGGCTCGGGCTTTCTGAGACTACGTAATTTGGCAGCTACCTGACCAATTAATTGCTTATCCGTTCCTTCCAGGAAGATTTTCGGGTTTTGACCCTTTTCAGTTACTGTGGTAACTTTCAATTCCTTGGGGATTTCAAATATGATGTTGTGAGAGTAACCCAAAGACAGATCGAGTACGTTACCGGTGTTGGCAGCTTTGTAACCTACCCCGACTAATTCAAGATCTTTCTTGAATCCTTCTGTAACACCCTTTACCATGTTACCAATTAAAGCACGGTAAAGACCGTGCATCGCACGATGGCGGATTTGGTTGGTAGGGCGGGTCAGATTGACCTGACCATCTTTTACTTCAATCGCGATATCGCGGTTGATAGATTCTTTCAGTTCACCTTTAGGTCCTTTAACAGACACTACATGCTCAGCATTTACAGTTACTGTCACTCCCGATGGGATACTGATGGGTTGTTTACCTATACGAGACATAGTCGATTGTTTTTTTTGAGTTCATTCATTGGTTCGGTTTCAGCCCCGACTAAAGGCTTAAATAAGCGAATCCAACTATTTTAATAAATATAACAAAGTACTTCTCCTCCCACGTTCTGGGCTTTTGCCTGCTTATCTGTGATTACTCCTTTAGAAGTACTCAGAATTGCAACCCCCAATCCGTTGATCACACGTTTGATCTCAGAAGGTTTGGCATATTGGCGCAGACCGGGGCGGCTCACTCTTTCCAGAGAGCGAATGGCTGCCTGCTTGGTTTGCGGATCGTATTTTAAAGCGATTTTAATGACCCCTTGCTTATTGTCATCTTCAAATTTGTACTTCAGGATATATCCCTGCTCATACAAAATTTCAGTCAACCGCTTTTTCATGTTAGAAGCAGGAATCTCCACCAGTCTGTGACCGGCCATTTGTGCATTGCGGATTCTGGTGAGGAAGTCTGCTATCGGATCTGTTACCATATTGATTGAATTAAATCAGTTCAGAATTTATTTTATTACACAGGTTTACCAGCTGGCTTTTTTCACACCAGGGATAATGCCATTCAGTGCCATATCACGGAACATGATACGGGAAATACCGAAAAAGCGCATGTACCCTTTAGGACGACCGGTTAATTTGCAACGATTTTTCAATCGTACGGGCGATGCGTTCTTAGGCAGTTTATCAAGTGCGGTGTAATCTCCGGCTGCTTTCAACGCCTTTCTTTTATCGGCGTATTTTGCTACCATTTGCTCACGCTTGCGCTGTCTGGCTTTGATCGATTCTTTTGCCATGTGTATTAGTTGTTTTCTTTTTTAACGTTTTTGAAAGGCATACCCAATTCTTTCAATAATTCGAAAGCTTCTTCGTTGGACTGGGCAGTGGTAACGAAGGTGATATCCAGGCCGGTAATTTTATTTACCTTATCGATATCAATCTCCGGGAAAATGATTTGTTCAGTAACACCGAGGGTGTAGTTACCTCTTCCGTCAAATGCCTTATCGCTGATTCCTTTGAAATCACGAACGCGGGGCAGTGCTACAGAAACAAGCCTGTCGAGGAACTCATACATTTTCTGACCACGGAGGGTAACCCGGGCGCCAATCGGCATGCCGCGACGAAGTTTGAAATTAGAGATGTCCTTCTTAGAAGTAGTGGGAACTGCTTTTTGACCGGTGATCATGGTCAGTTCTTCTACTGCGATATCAACCAACTTTTTGTCGGAAACAGCTCCATTTACACCGCGGTTGATACAAATCTTTTCCAATCGGGGTGCCTGCATAACAGAGCCGTAAGAAAATTTCTTCATCAAGGCAGGTACCACATCTCGGGTGTATTTATCTGCCAGTCTGGCTGTATATTTTACCGTACTCATTTGATTACCTCCCCTGATTTTTTAGAGATACGAACTAATTTACCTTCCTCACGGGTTCTTTTAACACGAGTAGCTTCACCAGCTTTAGCGTCCCAGAGCATAACATTGGAAATGCTGATGGGTGCTTCTTTCTGAATGATACCCCCTTTGGTGTTTTGAGCCGTAGGTTTGGTATGTCTTTTAACGATATTAATACCTTCAACTACCACACGACCTTTGTCAAGGATAACTTCCAGCACAATGCGTGGTTTTTTCAGGTCTTTGCCATCACCGGCAATCACTACAACCGTGTCGCCTTTTTTGATGTTGAATTTGGGTTTGAATCTTGTACTCATGGTACCTCCAACTCTCTGAGAGTTATTTTTAATGTTAGAATTTAATTATAGTACTTCCGGTGCCAGTGAAATGATTTTCATGTAACCTTTATCACGCAGCTCACGGGCAACTGGTCCGAAAATACGGGTACCTCTTGGCTCGTCAGCATTGTTTAATAATACTACCGCATTGTCATCAAAACGGATGTAGGATCCGTCTTTACGACGCAACTTATTTTTAGTCCTTACTATTACTGCCTTGGAAACGGTTCCTTTTTTAATACCCCCGGCTGGAATGGCATCTTTTACCGTAACCACGATCTTGTCACCGATCTTGGCATAATCCTGACCACTGTTGCCCAGCACACGGATGCAAAGAACTTCTTTTGCTCCGCTGTTATCGGCAACATTCAGTCGACTTTCTTGCTGTATCATTTTTTATACTATTTGAATTTGATATCGTCTGAAAACCGGAAAATCGATTTCCGGACTTTCTTACGTTGTTAGTTTACTTCGCTTTTTCAACCACTTCCACCAGGCGCCAGCGCTTTGTTTTGCTAAGCGGACGGGTTTCCATGATTTTCACTACATCACCAATACCACACTCTTCTTTTTCATCGTGGGCATGGAATTTCGTGGTCTTCTTCACGAACTTTCCGTAGATCGGGTGTTTTACTTTCCTTTCTACAGCAACGGTAATGGTTTTACTCATTTTATCACTGGTAACTACTCCCGTTCTTGTTTTGCGTAAATTTCTTTCAGCCATTTTTTTGTTGATTTATGGATTAAATGCCCATTTCTTTTTTCTTCAATTCCGTTTTTAAGCGGGCGATGTCGCGACGCAGTGAACGGATATTCATTGGATTTTCAAGTGGAGAAATTGCATGGGCAAACTCCAGCTTCTTCAGTCGCAGCTGATCATCGTTAATTTTTGCAGTCAGGTCAGACACGCTCATCTCCCGGATCGACTTATTGAATGCGTTGGTTTGTTTATTTGCCATGGATAATAATTTTTATGCCTGTAAATCTCTTCTGATAACAAATTTGGTTGCGATTGGTAATTTCTGAGCAGCCAGCTTCATGGCCTCTTTCGCAGTTTCCTGGGTAACACCATCACATTCGAAAATGATGCGACCTGGTTCTACCACGGCAGCCCAAAACTCGGGGTTACCCTTACCCTTACCCATACGTACTTCAGCAGGTTTACGGGTAATGATCTTATCAGGGAATATGCGGATCCAAACGTTTCCTTCTCTTTTCATGGCACGGGTCATGGCCTGACGGGCAGACTCAATCTGGCGGTTGGTGAGCCAAACCGGCTCCAGAGCTTTGAGGGCAAAAGAACCAAAAGAGATCGCAGTTCCACGCTTGGCTACTTCACGAATCCGACCCTTTTGCTGTTTCCGGTGCTTGCTTCTTTTAGGTTGTAACATGTATTGCTATTTGTAATTCTATGAATGCGGTTTAATACTTGATTATGAAGAACGACGGCCTCCTCTGCCTCCTCTTTCTCCCCCACCACGGCGATCGTCTCTTCTGTCTCCTCCTCTTCTGTCTCCTCTTTCATCGGAACGCTCTCTGCGATCGCTCATGTCTGATTTTCCACCAACGAAGTTGGGGTTCAGTTCACGCTTACCCAATACTTCACCTTTACAGATCCATACTTTGATACCGATTTTACCATATACGGTTTGGGCAAATACGCTGGCATAGTCGATATCCATGCGATAGGTATGCAGCGGAACGCGACCCTGCTTAAATTCTTCACTACGGGCAATTTCAGCACCACCCAAACGACCACTCACCTTCACTTTGATACCTTCTGCACCCATACGGAGGGTCGAAGCGATAGACATTTTGATTGCTCTCTTGAAATTGATGCGGTTCTCGATTTGACGGGCAATTGTATCCCCTACGATGATGGCATCGAGTTCGGGTCTGCGGATCTCGAGGATATTGATTTGAACATCCTGGTTGCTGGTCAGGTTTTTCAATTCCTCTTTGATACGATCTACTTCATTACCGCCCTTACCGATGATGATACCAGGTTTAGAGGTATGAATGGTAACGATCAGTTTTCCCAAAGTACGCTCGATTACAATTTTAGCGATACCGCCTTTGTTGATACGAGCATTCAGGTACTTGCGTATTTCATTGTCCTCAATCAGGTTTTTGGCGAAGTCTTTCTTGCTGCCATACCAGTTACTGTCCCATCCACGGATGATACCTAACCTGTTACCAATCGGATTTGCTTTTTGACCCATATAAGTGTTTTACTAATTATTTATTTGAATCTACAATTAAGGTTACATGGTTGCTGCGCTTGCGAACACGATAGCCGCGACCCTGAGGAGCCGGACGCATTCTTTTCAGTGTACGACCACCATCTACAAAAACAGTTTTTACAATCAGGCTACTGTCAGCTGCGCTTACGCCACTGTTTTTCTGCTCCCAGTTGTTGATAGCACTTCTGAGTAATTTAGCCAGCGGTACAGCATTGTGCTGGGGGTGGTGCTCAAGAATGGCAAGGGCCTTCTCGACATCCATACCACGGATTACATCCGCCAGCAGGCGCATCTTGCGAGGACCTGTTGGATAGTTATTGAGTTTTGCTACTGCTTCCATTTCATTTTATTTTATGACTGTATTCGTCTGCGCGAATCAATCAGTTCTTTGATTACTTTTTAGTTCCTGCGTGACCTCTGAAGTTGCGGGTAGGAGCGAATTCACCTAATTTATGTCCAACCATGAATTCGGTTACATACACCGGGATGAATTTGTTACCATTGTGAACAGCGAAGGTATGACCAACGAAATCCGGCGTGATGGTGCTACGGCGGCTCCAGGTTTTAATAACCCCTTTTTTAGTTCTACCGTCAGTCATGGCGATGATTTTACTCTCCAGGCTGTTGTCAACGTAAGGACCTTTTTTAATCGAACGACCCATGTTTTATTTATTAAATGGTTTGTTTATTTATTTAGCAATTTTCTTACCGTCACGGCGCTGGATGATCAGCTTGTCGCTGCCCTTTCCGCGGGTACGGGTTTTTTCTCCCTTGGCGTATTTACCGGTTCTGCTTCTGGGGTGTCCACCGGAGGCCTTTCCTTCACCACCACCCATCGGGTGATCAACCGGGTTCATGGCAACACCTCTAACACGAGGACGGATACCCTTCCAGCGATTCTTTCCTGCTTTACCGGCCGTTTCCAGGTTGTGGTCACTATTGGAAACAACACCAACTGTTGCATAACAATTGATCAAAATCTTTCTCAATTCTCCGGAAGGCATTTTAAGCACTGCATACGCTTCTTCCTTATTCGCCAATTGAGCGGAGGAACCGGCACTTCTCACCAGTTTAGCGCCCTGACCGGGTTGTAATTCAATGTTATGAATGATGGTACCCAAGGGCATGTTTTTCATCAGCAGGGCGTTTCCGATTTCCGGTGCAACGTTGTCACCCGCAATAACAGTCGCGCCTACCTGAATTCCCTGTGGGGCAATGATGTAACGCTTTTCACCGTCTGCATACTGAAGCAAGGCGATGAATGCAGTACGATTGGGATCATATTCAACAGAGAGAACAGTAGCGTTCATGTCGCGCTTGTTTCTCTTAAAATCGATGATGCGGTAATGCTGCTTGTGACCACCACCCATGTAGCGGGTTACACGACGACCCTGGGAATTTCTTCCGGCCGTACTTTTTTGTGGTTCTAACAGCGTTTTTTCAGGCTGGTTGGTGGTGATTTCCGCATAAGCGTTACCAATTTTCCAACGGGTTCCTGCTGTAATCGGTTTGTACTTCTTTAATGCCATTTTTCTTTCTTTTTCCCGCCCGGCGGGTATTTTTGTTAATCAACTTTCGCGGTAGTTGCTTACCATTCTTTATTCCCTGGTGGCAGGGATCACCTTTTATTAGATATTAGCGTACAGATCGATGCTGTCACCTTCTGCTACGGTTACCAATGCTTTTTTATAAGAGCTCTTCATGCCCTTGATAAATCCGGCTTTGGTGTAACGGGTTTTGTTTTTCCCGGGTACCACAACCGTATTCACATCCACCACATTTACACCATAAAATTCCTCAATAGCTTTTTTGATTTCCAGCTTATTGGCGCGTTTGTCTACTCTAAAAGCATACCTGCGGAGTTTTTCCTGCTGCGCATTCGCTTTTTCGGTAACGATGGGTTTTATTAATACTTCGCTGAGTTTCATAATCTTCTGTTTTGAACTTGTTTATTAAGCGGCTTCCTCTGTCAGGATTTTAGCGGTGTTTTCCAGCAGCAGCAACACATCGGCATTCATTAGCTCGTAAGTGTTGATATCTGACAGCAAACGACTGCCTACATTCGGGATATTTCTGGAACTCAGGTACAGATTGTCCTGGTATTCCGGCAATACCATCAATGTTTTCTTATCGGCGATGTTCAGGTTTTCCAGAACAGTCATCAGGGTCTTGGTTTTAGGAGCATCCATAGCGATGTCTTCGATAACAAAAACCGCGTTTTCCTTGGCCTTATAAGAAAGGGCAGACATCTTGGCAAGGTCTTTCACTTTTCTGTTCAATTTGAAACCATAGTCATGCGGCTTGGGTCCGAAGATGGTACCACCCCCTTTGTATAAAGGGTTACGGATATTACCTTTACGTGAGCCACCGGTACCTTTTTGCTTGTGCAATTTGCGACTGGCACCCTTTACTTCGGCACGGGTCTTCACTTTATGTGTACCCTGACGAGCTTGTGCCAAGTACTGCTTCACAGCCAAATAGATCGCATGATCGTTTGGTTCGATAGCGAAAATATCATCCGGTAAATCAACTGTTCTGCCGGTTTTTTCTCCTTTGGTATTTAAAACGTCTACTTGCATTTTTTAACGATTGAGGGGTGATTACTTCTGAATCAAAACGATAGAACCGTTGTGACCGGGTACAGAACCACTGATTAGGATATAATTTTTTTCAGGGAATATCTTTACTATTTTGAGACCCTTCATCTTAACACGGTCTCCACCCATTCTTCCGGCCATCCGCATGCCTTTGAATACACGGGAAGGATAAGAAGATCCACCGATAGATCCGGGAGCGCGGGAACGGTCGTGCTGGCCGTGAGAGGCTTCTCCCACACCAGAGAATCCATGGCGTTTTACAACACCCTGAAAACCCTTACCCTTGGTTGTGCCAACTACTTCCACAGATTCTCCTTCAGAGAATATATCTACAGTAACCGTTTCACCTAAAGATTTGGCAATAGAATAGTTGCGGAACTCTTTAACGAATTTTTTGGGAGCAGTTTGTGCCTTGCTGAAATGATTGATTTCAGCCTGATTGGCATGCTTTTCCTTTTTGTCTCCAAAAGCGAGCTGAAGTGCGGCGTAGCCGTCTGTGTCGGCGGATTTCACCTGTGTAACTGTACAGGGTCCGGCCTCAATGATGGTGCAAGCAGTTTGCTTACCATCCTGCGAGAAGACGCTTGTCATCCCGATTTTCTTTCCGATAATTCCTTTCATCGTTCGCGGTTTATAGCCCCGCGTAGGTTGTGAAGGACAATCTGCCGATGATAGCAGATTTCAATCCTCGTTTGCCACCGACCTTTTCCCGTGTTTTTTCTGGGTAGAAAAGAGGAAGTACCGGTAGTAAACAAACCTCGAAGGGCCTGTTTATATGTTTTCTCCCGACCATCCCCGGGAGTTTAGGTTATGTCAGCGCTTTTTTCGTCCGCCAGAGGCGGATTTGAAAGATGACATTATAAATAAGAACTCAATTTCAAACTACATTCTCAACAAACTCCTACCTGATTCATCAGGCCTTGATCTCCACCTCAACACCGGAGGGTAAGTCCAGCTTGCTCAGTGCATCCACCGTACGGGAAGAAGAAGTATAGATATCCAGCAAACGCTTGTGCGTAGCCAACTGGAACTGCTCCCGGCTCTTCTTGTTCACGTGAGGTGAGCGAAGTACCGTGAAGATCTTCTTATTGGTAGGCAGCGGAATAGGTCCTGTAACTACCGCACCTGTACTGCGTACAGTTTTCACAATCTTTTCAGCCGACTTATCCACCAAATTGTGGTCGTAGGACTGTAGTTTTATTCTGATTCGCTGAGACATATTCCTATACCCATTTTCATATTGGGAGGGCAAAGGTAGGATTATGTAGTTAAATAGAAAAATTTTTCTGCTTGAAAGCTTTATTTCCCCTTGGGAGAGAATGTTATTAAATAACACATAATTATAATATATAGATAACTCAATACGTTTTAATAGCCCTCCCCAACCGGAAATATTTCATTTTTTCACCCACTGTTGATAATTGAGAATGGGC
>JBIIRN010000230.1:0-3592 GCA_044341525.1 Sediminibacterium sp.
TCAGAGTATACGGATGTGCAAATTGGTAGAATAATTAGTTATCTGGAGCAAAGTGGTCAATTGGAAAATACAGTTGTTATTTATGCAGCAGATAATGGCGCTTCAGGAGAAGGGTCACCCAACGGATCTGTAAATGAAAATAAATTTTTTAATGGCTATCCTGATGAACTGGGAGAGAATCTTAAATATTTGAATGTTTTAGGTGGACCTGATACTTATGAGCATTTCCCCACTGGATGGGCTGCAGCATTCTCCACTCCTTTCAAAATGTTCAAACGATATAGTGAATACGCAGGTGGTACCTGTGATCCTCTGGTTATTTCTTGGCCCAAAGGAATTAAAGCGAAAGGCGAGGTTCGAAATCAATACCACCATTCTACTGATATAGTTCCAACGGTTTTAGACATATGCGGACTCGAAATGCCTAAAATATATAAGGGTGTACCGCAGTATCCAATGTCGGGTGTATCTATGCGGTATACTTTTGATGCAACTGCCGAAACACCAACGCAAAAGAAGATTCAATATTATGCTATGCTGGGCACGCGAGCTATCTGGAAAGATGGCTGGAAGGCAGTTGCCCTGCATGCACCACTTACCAGTAAAGGAAATTTTGATCTGGATGAGTGGGAATTATATGATTTAAATAATGACCGTTCAGAATCAAAGAACCTAGCTAAAGAGAATCCTGAGAAATTAAAAGAATTGATTGCAGCTTGGTTTGATGAAGCTGATAAGAATTTAGTATTACCCCTGGATGACAGATCTGCAGTTGAACAACTTGGTATTGAACGTCCCTCAGAAGAATTGCCTAGAGAGCGTTACATATACTATCCCGGAACAGCACCTGTTCCTGAAGGAGTGGCGGTGAATGTAAGGGGGCGTTCTTTCAAAATATTGGCAGATGTTGAAATCAAAGATATAAATGCTTCTGGTGTACTCTTTGCACATGGTTCGAGATTTGGTGGACATAGTCTCTTTATAAAAAATAAAAAATTATACTATGTCTATAACTTCCTGGGAATAAAACCCGAACAGAAGTTCATTTCAAATATCGAACTCAAGCCTGGAAAATATACACTGGGTATGGAGTTCAATCGTGAAAAGACAGGTGAACATGGAGAGCAAGTTGGCACCATGAAACTCTACATCAATGATAAGGTGGTCGCCAGTGGTCCGATGAAAACACAGCCAGGTAAATTTACTTTATCTGGTGACGGACTATGTGTTGGATATGATAGTGGTGACGCTGTCAGTGGTGAATATAAGACACCTGGAAAATTCAAAGGAGGTAATATACTTGGAGTAGGTGTAACTATTGAAAAGACACAGTATCTCGATCTTCAGAAGGAGGCCCAGCGGGCACTTTACAGGGATTGATAAAAGGCATGTTTTTAAAAGGGGTGCCATAAAATGGCACCCCTTTAACCAAAAAATAAATAAAATGAAAAAGTTAAGTCTGGTTTTCTCTTTGTTTGTTGCAATCAGTACTATGGCACAAACTACTCAAGATGATGTTGAAATGATTCGCAGAATATATGGTAAGGCAAAAAAAGACATGATTGGTAATTATATGAAAGTATCTGCCGATAAATCTGAAGCATTCTGGAAAGTTTACGATGAATATGAAGCAGAGCGAAAGATACTGTCGGAAAAAAGAACGCAATTAATAGGCAGCTATGCTGAAAACTATAACCAGTTAGACGATCTGAAGGCAGATGAACTGGCTACACAGACCTTGAAAAATAATCTCGATTATGATAAACTCAATACACGTTATTATAAAAAGATGAAAAAGGTATTGGGTGGGTTAGAAGCTGCCAAATTCATGCAGGTGGAAAATTATTTGCAAACATCTATCCGAAGTGAAGTGCAGGAGGCCATTCCGTTTATTGGCGAACTGGATAAGTCACGCAAGCAGTAATAAAATATTGTATAGATTTAAAATATTGTTGAAATGATTGAGAAATACTGGGTACCGCTAAAAGGATTCTTTGTTTCCGGATTCCTTTATTTGATTCCGGTGCTGACCTTTCTTTTTCTGTTGAGCAAAGTGTATGAATGGATTTCTGGTCATTTTTCCAATTTCATAGCTCAATTCGGAGTGAAAGGTTTTCTTAGTGCCACAGTATTTGTCTTTTTATGTTTCTTTATTGCCTGTGTATCAGTTGGTTTAGGTTTAAAATATTTCTCGCTAGCAAGTAAAAGTGGGTGGCTGGAACATAATTTCCTGAACTATTTACCCGGATACTCCAAGAATAAAAAACTGCTTACTCAAAAACTGAAATTAGAATTACAAATGGGCTATAGTCCGGTTCTTGTCAAAATTGATGAATGCTGGAATATGGGTTTTTGTGTGGAGGAAAATGATCGTTTCTGTGTCGTTCATATAGTAAGTTCTGACAGCACCGATAACAGCCATGTACATATTGTAGACAAAGCCAACGTAAGAAAGTTAGTAGTTCCGGAAAATAAATGGAAAGAAATTCAGTCCAGATCTGGCAAGGGGTTGCTTTCTCTTATGGAAGAAAATAGTATCAGTTAAAAACATTTCAATGATAAACAAAAGACACGCTTTTCATTTCAGACATTTACTGTTAATCAGTTTTTTTAGTATCATTCTTTTTGGTGCACAAGCCCAAAAAATTGACAGAAAAAACACTATAAAACTGAATATCACCAACCCAATGATTTTTGGCGGGCGCGCTATAGTATTTAATTATGAACGTGTACTGAAAAATAACCAGACATTCTCCATTGGCTTGGGTAGTATGGGACTTCCGAATTTTTCAAAAGATAACAAAGGAGATTCCGTTAAATTGTTATCTAATGTTAAAGACAAAGGATTTCATATATCTGCAGACTACCGCTTCTACTTAAAGAAGGAAAATAAGTTTGATGCTCCACATGGGGTATATATCGGGCCTTATTATTCCTTTAATCATTTTTCTCGAACTAATGGATGGAATCTGAATACAACCACTTATAATGGAAATGTTAATACCGGTCTAGACTTAAACGTGCATTCCTTAGGTGTTGAACTAGGATACCAATTTATTTTATGGAAAAAGTGGACACTTGATTTTGTAATGATTGGTCCGGGCATAGGGCATTACCAATTGCGTTCTGAACTTAGTACTACATTAAGCGCAGATCAACAATCTCTTTTTTTTAATCAATTAAATGATTTTTTACAGGAAAAAATTCCTGGAATTAATCGGGTAATTGATGCAGGAGAATTCAGGAAAAGTGGAACTGGCAGCAAATTTGGTTTAGGGTATCGGTTTATGGTCAATATCGGTTTCAGATTTTAAAAAAGCATCTAAATATTTTTATCAAATCATTAATTAAAAAACAAAATAAGATGAAAAAAGCTATCTTTCTTATAATCATTTTGAGTGCTGCTGCATTCACATCTTACGCTCAAAATGCACGTATGAATATTTATTCAATGGGTGTATTTGATGACAATGTCGACTCTTATTATGATAATACCAGTTATTATAAAGGCACCATCCGCGGTGGATACCAGTGGGGGGTAGGTTTTGAATTTTTGGCCCGCCCGAATTATGGTGCTGAATTGATGTACCTG
>JBIIRN010000231.1:0-3588 GCA_044341525.1 Sediminibacterium sp.
ACGGATTAGTTCGACACCTTCCCGACATGATTGGCGTCTGCGATTATAAGCAGAATCTGCCAGAGAATGTTTAACGCCTGTATCCAACAATACCAGTTCTAGACCGGGAAATTGGAATGGTGCATAGCTAAATTCAAGCGATTGGCAATCAAGTAAAAGAACCTGGTTCTCTTTCCCCATCATACAAGCAAACTGATCCATGATTCCACACTGAAGTCCGATAAATTCATGTTCTGTTGCCTGTGCCATCTGAATTATCTGAAGCTGAGTGAGCTGACAGTCAAAAATCTGATTCAAGGCAAAAAGTATTCCGCAGGTAAGTGCGGCAGAAGAAGAAAGCCCGGCACCAACGGGCAAATCAGCAGATATTACCGCATTGAATCCTCCGATAGGTTGACCGATTTTTTTGAGCTGCTGTATTGCACCTAACCAATAATTGGGCCAACCCCTCGTATCAGAAGTATAAGAATCTATTTGACCTATATACGACTGATTTAAGTCAGCAGCGATCCAATGCAATTCATTATCAGAGCGTTTCTTGACAGCTATGTAAACGGATAGGTCAATAGCAGCCGGCATAACAAATCCATCGTTATAATCAGTATGCTCACCTATGAGGTTAATGCGACCCGGACTTCTCACCACTATTTCCGGTTCACCAAAATGTTGCCGGAAAATTCCGTGAAGTTTTAGAGAAGTCGCGGTGCCCATGATTTAATCAAGACTGAATTGTTCATGTAGAGCAGGAATTTCAACCCGGTGGCAGCCTTTATTTAACAACCTGGATTTAAAGGAAACCTGTTCATCATATTCACCATGCACCAAAAAAATAGTTTTTACGGCAGTCAGGTCCTGGCAGGCAAGGAACTGGCAGAGATCTTCATAATCGCCATGCGCACTCATACTTCTCATTTGCCCTACCTCAGCAATTACCGGATACATTTCACCAAAAATCTTTACTTCCTTGTCACCATTAGCCAAACGGCCCCCCAGAGACCGGGGTTCACAGTATCCCACGAGTAATATAGTGTTTCTTTCCTGACTGATATTGTTCATGATGTGGTGCTTCACCCGACCGGCATCCGCCATCCCACTTGCAGAAATGATTATACAGGGTTGATTCATTTCATTCAGGCGCTTACTATCCGCTGCCTGACTGATAAAATGCAATCCTTTGAAATCAAAAGGATCCTCATCTTTTTCCATTACTTTTCGGATACGCTTATTAAAATACTGTGGATATTTTTTTAAGAGGGCAGTTGCTTCGCCACTAAGCGGACTATCGACATACACCTGAACGGGGGGTAATCTGTTCTCCAGGTCTAATTGATTGAGGGCATAAACTAATTCCTGAGTTCTACCAACGCTGAAGGCAGGAATGATTAATTTCCCTTTTTTTTCTACACAGGTTTTTTGTATCCAGTCATGCAGGGCATCTGCAGTACTCTTGACCTGATCATGTAACTGATTACCATAGGTACTTTCGAGTAAAATATAATCTGCCTGACTGAAAACAGCGGGTGATCGAAGGATGGCATCATTGTATCTTCCTACATCACCACTGAAAGTTATTCGGGTAGTCTTGCCTTCTTCCGTTATTTTCAGATGAACGGCAGCACTACCAATGATATGACCGGCATCTGTGAACATCAGGGATAATTCCGGACTCAGATCATGCCATTGATCATACTCAAAAGTCGTAAATTGATCAAGCGCCCGGGAAGCATCAGCGAGATCATACAAGGGTTCAAAAGGGGGGAGTCCCTGCTTTGCCCTTCGCTTATTGATAAAGCGGGTATCATCCCTTTGGATTTCGGCGGAATCTTCCAGCAAAATTGCAGTCAATTCTTTGGTAGCGGGAGTACAGTAGATAGGACCCTCGTATCCCTTCCTTACCAATCTGGGGATAAGTCCACAATGATCGATATGTGCATGGGAGAGAATAAGTAAATCAATCTCTGTAGGGTCAAATCCAAAGGATTCATTCAATGGCTGGGTATCTTTTCCCATCCCCTGAAATAAACCACAGTCCAGCAAAATTTTCTTTCCTGACCGCAGGGTAATCAGGTGCTTAGAGCCGGTTACGGTACGGGCAGCCCCGTGGAAAGCAATTTTCATTCTTTATTTTTTTTTCACCTTGAAACTCCAGGTAATCTGGAACTCTGCGACAACTTCATTGTTGGAATTAGTTCCAACCGAGCGCGTAACGATTCCGGTTCCATCGCCGCTTTCTATGGCCTTTTCGATGGCAGCTTCAATTTTATCGCCGTCTTCACAGGTAAACAAGATTTGTCCGGTCGCTTTTTTGAGGTATTGGGAATCAACTCTTACAACCAACATACTGACTGATGGGTTGCGGCGATAAACTTGTCCGAAACACATCAAACCGGTACTCATTTCAGCTGCCATGGACTGAACAGCAAAATACATAGACTGAAATGGATTTTGGTTAAACCACCAGTGACGTACTGATATCACAGTAGATTTCTCATTGAATTGCTTGATACGCAGTCCACACAAAAAAGCAGTCGGCAGTTTAATCAGAAGAAAAAAGCGAAACTGAATCGGACTGATAATTTTATTGCGAAACTGGTGGAAGGATGGGTTCATGGTATATGCTTATTTATTCATCCAAGAATATCGGCTTTCCTGAAGTGCTGCGGGTGTCCAACCTAAGAAAAATTCTTTTACTTTTTGCAAATCATAACTTTTTCCTGACTCGAGGTAAGAGGAATTTTGGGTGTGAATCAACTGCCCGTCTTCATTGAGAATTAAAAAAACCGGAAAACCAAAACGACTGGGAAAACCGTACTGTTTAAAAATATCGTAATTATAATTTTCTTTACTGTAATTGAGGTGATACACCACAAAAGATGAATTTAATATAGAATCGATTTTAGGGTCTGCATGAACGAATCGATTGAATTCTATGCACCAACCACACCAGTTACCTCCTGCTTGAATGAGTACATGTTTCTTTTGTTCTTTGGCTCGAAGAATTGCCCTGGCAATGTCTTCTTTTGCATTGGCTTTTGGGTGATAAAGACTGTCTGCAGCTAAAAGATGCTGACCAATCAGGAAACTGAGCAAAAGCAAAGGAAGTTTCATAAAAATGATTAAAGTATTACAACAATAATGCTGCAAGAGCATAATCAGCTACCAAAATCAGAATACAACTCACCACCACAGCCCTGGTACTGGCTCTTCCTATTTCAAGTGCACCACCGGAAACATTATACCCAAAGTAACAAGAAATGCTGCTGATGATAAAGGCAAAAGTATAAGCTTTGTACAAGGCAAAATTGATGTTGTATACATTCAAGTTTTGCCTTAATCCGATATCGTATATATCCGGTGCCAGAATACCTGTTAATCCCCCGACAAAACGGCCACCCCAGATTCCCAATACTGCTGAAATCACGACGAGGCAGGGCATGACAACTAAAGAAGCCAATATCTTAGGCAGAACCAGGTAGCTTTTGGTATTGATTCCCATGATTTCCAGTGCGTCTATCTGTTCGCTGATGCGCATGTTGCCTAATTCACTGGCAATTTTACTTCCCACTACTCCAGCCAAAACCACACATA
>JBIIRN010000039.1:0-12590 GCA_044341525.1 Sediminibacterium sp.
CCACCAGCTACAACAATTCATGAAAAGACGTCAACCCGGTGAAATATTACAGACCGGGTTATGGAAATATTCCAGGCACCCCAATTATTTCGGAGAAATACTGATGTGGTGGGGAATCGGAATTATTGCAAGTCCTTTACAATATGGCTGGCTGGGATGGATAGGCCCGTTCACCATTACCTGGCTGCTGGCGAAAGTTTCTGGCGTTCCCCTACTGGAAAGAAAATACAAGAATCACCCTGAGTATCAGGAATACAAAAAGCATACCCCGGCGCTAATACCTGATTGGCGGAAATGGATCTTGGATAAAAAAGAAACATTAAATAACTGAATATAGTATCTTTAAATAGTTAGTAACCTCACTATAAAAAGTTCTCCATGAATACCTCTCGCCGGAATTTTATTCGTCAATCCGGATTACTCACTGCCGGAACCTTATTACCCCTTCACTCCCTGCTGGCACAAAACGCAAATCGCCCATTGGTAGGCATACAACTTTATTCTGTCCGCACCGATATGAAAGCAGATCCGGCAGGAACCCTAAAGAAACTCGCAGCCATGGGCTATCAGTATGTGGAGCATGCCAACTATGTCAATCGAAAATTCTATGGCTATACCCCGGGCGATTTTAAAAAATTATTGCAAGACCTGGGTATGGAAATGCGCAGCGGACATACCGTGATGGAAAAACAACACTGGGATGAAACCAAAAAAGATTTCTCAGACAGCTGGAAATATACAGTAGAAGATGCTGCCGTGGCAGGTCAGGAATATGTGATCAGTCCCTGGCTTGATAATTCGATGCGTAAAACAGCTGATGACCTGAAGCGGTATATGGATGTATTCAATGCCTGTGGCCGCCTTTGTCAGCGCTGGAACATGAAATTTGGGTACCACAACCATGACTTTGAATTCACAGAAAAGATGGGGAATGACACCCTCTATGAAGCCATCTTAGCCTATACCGATCCTGAACTGGTAATTCAACAACTGGATACCGGTAACATGCATGGTACGGGTACGGAAGCCTTTAATATCATCAAAAAATATCCGGGCAGATTTCTTTCTCTGCATATCAAAGATGAAATAGCAGCGGCTGGTAAGGGTTCGATGGGACATGGGTTTGAAAGCACTTTACTGGGAAAGGGAGTCGTTCCTGTAAAAGATATCCTGGCATTTTGTTCCGCCAACGGCACCCGGCACATCATCATAGAGCAGGAATCCTATCAGGGCTTGCAACCCCTGGAAACCTGCCGCATCAACCTGCAATCTTTGAAGGATTGGGGCTATTGACCCCCGATTTACTCGCTGATACCCCTGATATAAATGCCGTTTTCTAGAGCATAGGTAATGATGCCGGCTACACTCTTGGCACCAATTTTATCCATGATGCGGGTACGATGGCCTTCTACCGTTCTTTTGCTGAGGTGTAGGGTGTAAGCAATGGCCTTGCTGGTGTATTCCGCACAGATTAGTTGAATGATTTGCTTTTCTCTGACCGAAAGTTGTACCGGTTCTTTCGCGCCCCCTTTTATCTGACGGGTAATGATCTCGGTAAGCTTTTCGGTAGTCACTTTACAGAAATAGGGCTTATGCTGATAAAGCGTATGGATGGCTTCAATGATCTCTTCCGCATCGGAACTCTTCAGCACATACCCCAATGCACCTGCATCTACCATATTGGTGATGTGCTGCTCTGTAGCATGTACTGAAAGAATCAGTATCCGGCTGGAAGGATTGTTTTTACTGATAGCAAGGGCAGCATCAATTCCATTCTGGCGAGGCATATCAATATCTGTGATTACAATATCAGGTGCCAGAGTATGCACTATGTCAACCAGCTCTTCCCCATTACTGGCTTCCCCTACTACTTTAAAGTCGGAGAACTTACTGAGAAAAGACCTGAGACCGGCCCGGAAAACAGCATGGTCATCTGCCATAACAATTCGAATAGGTACTTTTTGCATAGTTGTTGATTTTTTATTAGGTATTTATAGTGGTTATGGTACTAAATTAAAATTCGTTACCTGTTTTCTTAACCGTTAAAACACCCATTTTTATACCGTTGAATCCCGATAGAAATAAAGAAATGAGTTATGTTTCAAAGCTTTGTATCAACAATGTTTTTGAAAGCTGCATTAAACACTCATCTATTCAATGTATCTAATAAGAATAAATGTGAAAAAGTATAGCAGAATTGTGGAGTATTATTTACCCGTATTTATACTTTAATGCTGGTATTTATATGAATTTTATAATAACCTATTAAATTCTTTATGAAAACGAATCGGGCTACCGCTCTACCCTATCGCATTATAGAATCAAATAGTCTGGCAGAAGTATGGCAAGACACCAAAACAGAAGAATACTCCCTGCATGCTACGCGCTCTTTCAAAGCAAAGCAAGTCATTACTGACTTTAAAGCAGGTGCAGTCTTGTCGAAGCCAACCTATCTGACCGTTCAAACGGGCATTGATACCCATATTACCCTTTCACCCACTTATCTGCAGTATGCCAATCACAGCTGTGCACCCAATGCATTCTTTGATACAACCCGACTTGAATTCATCGCCCTGAAAAATATTGAGCCCGGAGACGAATTGACGTTTTTCTATCCCTCCACTGAATGGTCCATGCAACAACCTTTTTCCTGTCATTGTAATCAACCCGGTTGTCTGGGTTCCATCCGGGGAGCAGCGCACCTGCCGACTCCGGTTTTAAAAAAGTATCAACTGACTGATTTCATTGCCAATCAACTCAGACAACAATCTTCTTCCGCTTCATGAGTTCGCTTGCTGAAATGCTGCCATCTCCTCCCACCGGACTTCACTGGAAAATACAGGTATTGGCCCCCTCCCTGCAATCGTCAGATCAAAACATTGATTACTATTACGATTTTAGTCAAAGTATTGAAGAATATACCCGCGTCTTTCAACAGCTTCAGCTTCCCTGGGAATGGCAACCGGTAACCATTGATAACTATCAGGAGGTTTTATCAGGTATCCTTGAGAAGGCACGAGCAGTCCGTGAGTTTCCCATTTTCCTTAACCTGTGTGATGGAGACGAAATCAATGGAACGCCCGGAATTTCCGTCCTGAAATGGCTGCATACCCATCAATGTGTCTATACCGGAGCAGATGAATTTTTCTATCAGATTACTACCTCGAAAATTCCTATGAAGGAAGCTTTCGAGAAAGCCGGTGTGCCCACTCCACCCTGGAAGATTATCCGCAGCGTGGAAGTGGATACAAAATCATTGTTCGCCGAACTGGGTAGTCCGATTATATTAAAGCCAGCCATCTCCGGAGGTAGTATGGGAGTGGGTGTAAAGAATGTAGTGAATACTCCGGAAGAGGCGGAAGAACAGATTAGGCGGATGTTCAATGGATACCGCGGCTGGAACCTTGCTGCCGATGGAATTATCGCTGAAAAATTCATCGCAGGAGAAGAATATACTGCGCTTATCTCCGGATCCTCCTCCCCCAACTCCTTCTGCAAAGTGTACAACCCCGTGGAAAGAATTTTCCATGCATCTCTTCAGGAGCAAGAGAAATTTCTCTCTTTTGACCGACTCTGGGAAATTTATGAAGAAGAAGCCCCCATGCCTGAACAGGAAGATTTCTACCGCTATGCCCTTCCCCCCGCTGATCGGATAGCTGCCATTCGAGAAGTAAGTTGGCAGGCCTATCAGTCGGTGCAGGGCAAGGGATATACCCGGGCAGATATTCGCCGCGATCAAAGTACCGGTCAATTGTATGTGTTGGAAGTGAATGCACAGTGCGGACTGAGTGAGGATGAAAATTATACTTCCATCGGGGCTATACTCCGGGTTAATCAAACTCCCTTTGCGCGGCTCATTGCCGAAATACTGGCCGATGCCCTGCAAAGAAATGGCTACTCCCTTCCCTTAACTACCTCTGAATTGAATAGTATCTGATTGAATGAAAATAGGTGTATTACAACCCGATTACAGCACGAGCCAGGTAGATTATCAAACCTATGATCCGCCACGTGACCTCTCTCGCTGGCTGCCCGAACATGAGGTAGTACATATCTTTTTAAATAAACTAACCACCTACCGGCAACTGCAGGCACTTCAATATGAAGGATTTGATGTGTTTGTCAATCTCTGTGAAGGTTATCTGGAATGGGAAGTTCCTTCCATCGAAGTAATTCACTACCTGGAATTACTGAACCTGCCTTATACCGGTCCCACTCCCTTATTATATGATCCTCCCAAAACGCTCATGAAGTATGTTGCTTTTTGTGAAGAGGTAATGACCCCTGATCATGTTTTGATCTTACCGGAGGATGATCCGATCGCTTCTGCCGCCTCTCTCGATTTTCCTTTGTTTGTAAAACCTGCTAAGGCAGGTGATAGTCTGGGTATCAATCATCAGGCACGGGTAAATGATGCAGATAACCTGGTTAGTCAGGTCAATGACTTGCGCGAACAGGGCTACCGGGAAATTCTCGTAGAAAAATTTATCGCAGGAAGAGAACTGACAGTATTGGTAGCAGCTGATCCGGATGGGAAAAAAGTACACAGCTATCAACCGGTAGAATATATTTTTCCGGAAGGCTATTCTTTCAAAACCTATTCCCTCAAAACATCAGAGCTGCACCCGAATGCCAACCGGCTTTGTACCGATCAGAAACTAAGTGCCTCGCTTCGTCTCGCCGCCGAGAAAATCTTCCGCCTGTTCAATGGGAAGGGGTATGCCCGGATGGATTTCAGGGTAGATGAGAAAGGGAATATTTATTTTCTGGAAGTCAATTTTACTTGCTCAGTATTTTATACTGACGGCTATGAGGGTTCGGCTGATTATATCCTACAGCATGACCCGGGTGGTCAAGCCGGATTTCTGGACCTGATTATCAGGGAAGGAATCGCCAGACACCGGCGGAAACAAAAAAAATATACGATGAAGGGCAACTCTCTGGCCGGTTATGGAATTTATGCCAACCGCCCACTTGTAAAGGGAGAAATTATTTTCGAAGGGGAAGGAAAGGCGCAAAGATTAATTACTCGTCGGTTCGTAGAAAAAAACTGGAATGCCGAAGAACAGGTTACATTCAGTAGATATGCTTACCCGCTGAGCCAGGAAATCTTTTTACTGTGGGATGATAATCCGGCTGAATGGGCTCCCCAAAACCATCATTGTGATGCCAATACCAGTTATGATGGATTGAATGTAATCGCAGTCAGAAATATTGAAGCGGGAGAAGAGCTCACGCTCGATTATGCAGATTTTCTGGATGAACACATGATGCCCTTTCGCTGTCAATGCGGTAGTAAAAACTGTCGCGGAAGAATAGAGGGGAAACCGGGGAATACCATGACCCTGCGGGAAAGTCAACAAAGAAAGAAATAGAAAAGACTCGAATCAGTCATTCCAATTCACTTCTTACAGAGGGATACCTAATTAAGCTGTAATAACCTGAGTGTGGATGAAATCTAAAGCCCTTTCCTCTGCATAGCTATGGCTGGAACCGGATTGCAGAAAGCCGCAATGTCCGCCCCTGGTGGTAATCTCTAAGTGCAAAAAGGGATGATCTTTTGCCAATTCTTCGCAAAAGCATTCCGGTGCCAGGAAGGGGTCATTTGCTGCCTGCACCAGTAAAGCCGGAACCTGAAGCCGATGTAACATTGGCTTGACACTTGCCTGTCGGTAAAAATCAAAGGCATCAGCATAACCGTGCAGGGGGGCAGTATAGCGATGATCGAATTCGATAAAGTTCCGAATCCGGTGATAGCCCTTATCGTTTATCAGGTGAGGGAACCGACGGGCTTTGATTCGAATTTTTTTACCCAGCTTCCTCAAAAAACGGCGGGTATAGAATTGGTGGCCGGGTTTCATGAGTTGAATAACCCCACTATGAAGATCACAGGGAACAGAAAAGGCAACCGCTCCCTTCACGGCCATAGGCACCCAATTAGGGTCCTCCGCTAATACCCGCAGGGTCAGGCTACCTCCCATGCTAAAGCCCACCAATACAATTCGCTGATACCCGCGCGCAGCGATGGCATGTTCGATCACCTGCCGAAGATCGCCGGCATCGCCGTGGTGATAAAATCTCGGTAAGCGATTGATTTCACCACTACAACTCCGACAATTCCAGCCCAATGCATCAAAACCTGCGGCCACAAATATCGATGCCATCCCGGTAACATAATGACGGGAGGCGTCTCCCTCTAATCCATGGGTGATGATGACTAAATCAGAGGATGGGGTTGGGGCGAACTTCCAATCTAAATCAACAAAGTCACCATCAGATAGCTCCAACCTTTCTCTTGCGCTGTATTGAAAATTCACCCGGCGGAACAAGCTCGGCCAGATGGTTTCCCAATGGCCGTTTCTTAACCAAAAAGGTGTATCGAATAGAGGGGTGGGCAAAACTGGCATAAAGAAAACTGAATGACAAAGGTAACACGAAGTGAAGTTCCCTCTCCATTCTTTTCTTTAGCCGGAAATAGAAAATCAGTATAAAATATGCAACACTGCCATGAAATAATTAACTTGTCGTGGTCAAGGCAATCAATTATGATCAAACATTCTTTGGTACGTCTGCTCCAACCACTCTCCTTCTTTAATACAAAAAGAACCAGAGAAATTTTCAAGGTCAATCCAACCAGTACGCCGGTCAGAACCGAAGCAGAAAAAACAGATATCCATGTATTTGATTACAATCCAACTTTTCTGGAGGAGAAAAAATTTCCAAGCGTATCAGATTGTTTTCAGTACCGCGATAATAAAAATGTAACCTGGATTAATATAGATGGTATCAAAAAGACGGATGTGGAAGAAATCTGTCAGCATTACAATATACATTATCTGATTACGGAGGATATACTGAGTATAGGACAACGCCCCAAAATGGATGAACTCGATCCGGTTCTCTATTGCCTGCTGAATATGTTATATTTCAATGAAGCTACGGGCTCTGTAGAAACAGAGCAGATTTCATTGATTTTAGGGAAAAATTTTGTCATTAGCGTACAGGAAATACCGGACAAAGATGTGTTTGGTACCATTCGGGAAAAACTTAAATTATCAAACAGCAAACTTAGAATCAGTGGGGCGGATTACCTGTTTTACTCTTTACTAGACATGATTGTTGATCACTATTTTGTAGTGATGGAAAAACTAAGTACCCGAATCGAGCAGATTGAAGAAAGGGTAATTCGTCGCAGTGATAAGAGATCACTCGCTGAAATCAATAACCTAAGGAAAGAACTTTTTGTACTAAAGGGTAATGTGAGTCCGGTTCGTGACCTGGTCAATGGTTTTGTCCGTTCTGAGAGTGATCTGCTGGAAGAAAAAAACACCAAGTATTTTAAAGACGTGCTGGATCACATCATTCAGGCAAATGATCTGGCGGAAAACTTACGCGATCTGATGATAAACGTACAAGACTTATACATCAGCCAGGTCAATCTGAAAATGAATGAGGTAATGAAGGTAATGGCTATTGTTACCTGCGTGCTGACGCCTGCCACTGTAATCGGGGGTATCTTCGGAATGAACTTCGATGTGATCCCGCTCTCCCACCACGTTTCGGGTTTTTATTATACCGTACTTGTGATGGCGGTTACAATGGCTTTGTTCTTATTCTACTTCTGGAGAAAGCGCTGGCTTTGAAAATTAAATTTCAATCAGACTATTGGTAGTTCCAAAAACATTAGCTACTTCCCCATCACCTTGTGGTTCATTCAACCACTCTGCTTTATTCAGTCTGTATTTGAATTCGTGGCGGGTATTTTTAGGTAAATTAATTTCTACAGAAAAGGTTCCGTCTTTCTTTTTCTTCATTTCAATGCCCTTTTCCCAGTTACCATTGAGTCCTACCACTTCTGCCTGCTCTGCCTGAGCTCCTTCGATAGAAAATTTTACTTTAGAATACTCTTTTGTTTTGTACAAGGTCTTCTGAATCATTGTCTACTTTTTCCCTTAATACGAGTGTGTTAAAAAGGTAACCCACATCGAAATATGCTAACAAAAGTTAGTTAAATTGAGATAGTTTAGTATTCAACAATACAATCCCGATTAAATGCCGGATAGACTAATTATTCTTCTTTGAGAAAGACAGGTAGTTGACCAATCCGCTGAATACCTGTAAATGGGGAAGTGTCAGTATGGCAATTCCCATGAAAATATAACCCATGCTGGAATTGAGTTGCCAGTCTGCAGCGTAAAATAATAACAGTGCCCCAATGCCCAATAAAGCTGCCAGGGAGAAAGGCAGTGCCTTCTTCATCAATTCCATCCAGCCAGAGCGATTAGCGGGCAGATGTAATTGTTGTCGGATTAAATCAAAAGAAAGCAGTGAATGCCAGCAACCAAAATAAAAGGCAAAGCCTACATAGAGTGGCATCGAGTAAAGAAAAAGGCACCAGAAAAGGGTTTGTAAGGTCCAGGTAGCGATGGCCAAAGCTGAAACGCCCTGCGTATATTGATAAACAGGAACCACTATCATCATCGCAGCAAGACCGGTGAGAGCAACGCCGGCATAAGTAGCACCCTTTTGCTGCCAGTATCCTGGAGGAAGGGTATCCCGGGTAAGTAATTCAAGTATGGGAGCAGTTGTCTCTATTTGAATAGTAACAATGAACACGATAAAAAATAACCCTTGAAGGGAGAAAAGCAATGCATTCGTCTTTCCAGGCCGATGAAAGGGCCAATCAATTTGACCGAAATGATATGCCGTGAGAAAAATGAAAATCAGCAAGGCGATAGAAGGCGTCCAGAACCAAATGATGGCATACACCAGCATATTGAGCAGATAGCGCAAGAAAAAACGGGGGATGGAAAAAGGATGTTGCTGCAGTTGAGCCTGTGATTGCTCTACATAAAAATCAAGTGAACCATGGGGAACACCGGTGGTAATAATCATGAGGAGAAAAAAAATCCATTGGGTAGAGGCATTCGGCTTTACTACAACCACCCAAACTGCCACCAGCAGGGCTATCAATATTAATTGGATACGCAGTTGTTGAAACCAGGTACGAATCATTTCTTAATGTTGAATAATACCTTTAAAAAATATCGCTTGGGTAATCTCCAGAAAATTATCACTTCTTCAGACAATCGGGTAGCTTCATCGAGAAAACGCAAAATACGTTGAATCTTATTCTTTTTAAAAAGACTGGCAAAAATGCCCGACATCTTCTGGGGATATTGTACAATCAATGAAAGGAACAGTCGATCATAGAATAAAAAACGGGAAGAAGAAGGGGCAGGCAGATCCGGTAATTCTTTTTTTAGAAATGAGATGATTGATTCGGTGTGGCGCATGACACGGGTAAATGAATAGCCGGTAGATGCCTTGATACATCCGGCTGCAGTGCCGATAGGAATAATACCCGAAGAAGCAGGAAAAACAGAGGGTGGTGTCAGCGACATTGGAATTTTTCCGGTTTCACGGGCAACTATTTGATAGTTGACTGAAAAATTCGATTCAATATAGCTGCGCAATAATTGCTCATAGGCTGCTTCATCGAGCAGGTCTTGGGAGAAAAAGGTACATTCAACGAGTGCATGGCGGCTGTTGTATGGTAAGATATAATGAAAAAAAACCTGATCAGAATCGCCTGATGCTGAGAAATCCATCAGTGTTGCCGTAGCCGGATCGAATACATCGGAATCGGTAATAATTTCCCACCCGAGGAAGTGTTGCCAAAGGGTAGGCGGGTCCGATGGCTGATGTAAATGATTAGAATGAAAGATATAATCGGCTGTGAGCAATTGAGAAGCAGTAATTACCTGTCGGGTTCCCTGCTTCAATTCAATTGTGTGCACTGGCTCGAAAAGGAAGTCAACCCGGGAATCTTTGCGGAGTTCAGCCATTTGATAATTATAGAAATCAGTACTGGAGATATACTGATAGCAGAAATCAGGTAATGCTGCCTTGATTGAAGTGCCGGACGCACGAAAGGCAATCTGGTTCCAGCTTTTCCTCACCAGGTGCCGATAGGGATGTTGCTCTGCATACCAGAAACACCAGGTTTTTTCTTCATGTACGGGAGATGCTTCTATGATGAGCAGGGAAGCAGCTTCCAATGAGGCCTCCTTTAATAAAGCTGCAGCCAATTGTAACCCTGCACAGCCAGCTCCTACGATAATATATTGATAATGGTACCGCATGGATGGATATAAATGAATAATGGGTACCTGGGTACCCATTATTCGTATCAATCAGTTATGAAACTGGAAATGTATTAAGCTTCTTTTCTGCTCAATGCATAGATTACCAGACCGAAACCAATTTTGTTGATGGCGTCACCAATGTTGTAGATAACATCCATATCAAGTCCGAAATTCATTTTCATTCCGAACAAACCGCCTTCGGTACCCTGAATGTATCCGATTGGGTAGATAGCCCAGCCAACCAGTACAAACCATCCCAAAGTTTTAACAGCTTGTGCTACTGCAGGAGAAGTAGCGCCTGCTAATTTGGCAACATCACCCATCCACACCAGGTATACGATGTAGAAATAAGCGAGACCGGAAGCAAGACCCCACTGCCAGCTATGAGCTTGGTCAATGGCCTCACCCCAATAACCGGTAACCAGCATCACAACAGATGCAAAGATGAGTTTCCAAAGTAAACCAGATGTACCACCGGCCTTCTTGGTGATGAGATAGAACTCAACACACATTAAAGGTACAGTCAACAGCCAGTCAACATAGCGGAAGAATACGGGCGAAGCGCCTGTCTCCAGGTTGTAGCCACGCATGTAGTAGTAGTGAACAGCAGCAATAAAGGTAATGATACCGGATACCAAAACGGATGTCCGCCATTCTTTGCTGGTGTTACCAACTTCCATGAAGAAAAAGGCAGCAGCGGCCATCATAGCCATTGTGCCTACGAAGAAAGTGAAAGCAACATAGTTGTTGTTTTCAATCGCCTTGAAGGACGCATCAAGTAGTAGATTCATATATGTGGGGTTTGGTTAAAAAGCAATCATTAGTAAAACCACCGTACACGTTCTATATCACACGTCTTTCATAGAACATACAATTTAGGCAAAAGTTTATAAAATGCTAAATTTTAAAGGTTCTAATTTGAATTATCAAAAAGAATTAAACAAATCGGCTCCACACTTACAAATGATGCTGAAATCGAAAGTTATCAAGCTTCTCAAAGCGATTTTTATTCATAAAGTATTATCAAATGGCATCTTATATATCTATTTTAATATTATCTATCAGCCGAAAGTCAGTAATAAAAGAGCTTTTGATTTTTTAAGAACATAAATTTCATTGAATTATATATGTAAAATAAAAAACAATACTTCTCTCTTCTACCGGATACCGGCTCCCTTCTATCACTTTGTCGGATAGATAACCCAACTGATTCATTCTTAACATTTTATTGGTAACGGAATCCTGACGATCGTATCTAAATAAGTAAGCGGTTTAACTCACGCAAAAAAGGAAACGACCCACCATGTCATCGCTGCTCGGATTCATACAGTTGCTTCTGGTTCTTGTGCCTACCGGCAACAAGAAGCAAAAACCTATATGCAGAGAGGAATCCAGAGCGGCTATTGTTACCTTATCGATTGATGTCAAGATACCAGCAACTCACCAGGTATTTCTTCCGGCTGCAATTTTACAGGCAGCCCCCGCAGCAGTAACACAGGATGATAAAGGATTACCTGCCTGCCTTTTCAGCTTTCTGGAAAAAAGATTTTTAAAAGCAGGGAACTCGCATCAGGAACTCTCTTGCAAACCTTATCGCTTTTCTAAACTTTACATTCTGTTTTGCCGGTTAAAATCTGATTGCCGAAATGCTCTTTCCTGACTTATTAATTATTTCATTTTAAAAATTTTAACTCATGCAAAAGCAAATAAAAAATGGCATGCAGTATTGCATTGCCATGATAACATCGATCATCGCACTAAGTTCCTGCCAGAAAGATTTTTCCGCAAATCTTCCCAACACCAACAATACAAGTAATAGTAATTCCTCAGGTGCTATCGCAATTGCCCTGAATAGTTCATCCAATTCAGGAGGCTCTTCCACTGATTCGGTATATGTGCTTCATCAGTGTGAAAAAGGACAAAAGCGGGATTCCATCGGTTTCACCACCTTGCCCGCGAGCGTACAAAACTACCTGGCGAGTAATTATACCGGATTTACACCCGCTAAGGCATTTGTAGTAAAAGACTCCCTGGGTAATGTGAAAGCTTATATTGCCATCATCAAATTCAATGACAAACCGGTGGCACTCCTATTCAATGCCGACGGAACTTTTAAGAAAGTACTGGAGCAAAGAGAAAAAGATGATTTGGATGGAAATGGCTGGCATTTGGGTGGACTCTTCGAAGATCGGGATGGAAAATGCAAAGACACGGTGGCCTTGAATGATCTTCCCGCCTTGATCAAAACCTACATGGCGAACAACCACGGTGGTGACACGTTGGTGAAGGCATTCAAAACGAAGGAGGGTATTTACGTAGTCATTTCAAAAAATAATGGAGTGTATGCGACTATCTTTAACAAGAACCTGGGTTTTGAAAAGCGAATTAGCTTGCCTGCCAAAGAAGGTGAACTGGTAAACATTGCGCAATCTTCCCTTCCGG